>NZ_BADY01000114.1:0-26824 GCF_000241185.1 Pseudoalteromonas sp. BSi20495 | reverse complement strand
GTTTGCCTCGTTACTTGCTCAATAAAGAACGAAGTAGTTTGGCTGTTAGAACTCAATCTGTACGAGTGCCCACACAGATGATTGCTTTATATTGTTAAAGAACGTTTTGAGTCGCTTTAGCGTCTCAAGGGGTGCGAATAATACACCCTTTATTTTTCGAGTCAATACTTAGTTTTAAACTTTCTTTTTAGAAGATTCAAAACCGAAGTTTTATTTAACTCTCTGAGTAGTTCGTGCCTCGCTATGCTTCGGCGTTTCCCGTCTCAGTGGGGTCGCATTATAGGGAGATCCGAAAACAGATCAACCCTTTTTTTAGATCTTTTTACTGTTCGAACAAAAATAGAACAGAACCGAGTGAAATCATATTAAAACCTTAGTAAAACGATGTTTTTTTGTGCTCTTCTTTATTATTTAATACAAATATCATTGCTATGTTCAATTAAGACGTTAAGATAGCAAGTTCACAATGTTAAATTAATGTTTATTTCCTGTTTATTGGTAGATCTAAAATGAAATTACCCGATCAAAAAGCTTTTATCTTCTCTGTTATTCTTGCTGTAGTTGGTTTTGTTGTTGTTAAGTTTGCTTTAGCAAGCCTGGCACTAGACCCTGCGCTTCTATTTGGTGTTGGTTTGTTAGTAGGCGCACTTGTTATTGCAGCAATGTCGTCTGATGTAACTGAAGAAGCCGAAGTAAAAACAAAGACTCTCTATGTTGGTAACCTTCCTTACCGCGCAAATGAAGGTGTTGTTCGTGCATTATTTGAAGAACAAGGCAAAGTATTCAATGTTCGTTTATTAAAGGATAAAAATACTGGCAAGCGTCGTGGTTTTGGTTTTGTTGAAATGGCGCAAGCTGATGCAGACAATGCAATTGCTAACTTGAACGATAGCGAGTTCCAACAACGTACTTTAAAAGTACGTGAAGCAAAACAAAAACAAGAAGACGATTCTAATGCTCTACGTACTGAGACGGATCAGTCAGTGTAACTAGCTTTACCGCTAGCTTATTGCTAAACACATCAGCCGTTGCATAATATTGCAGCGGCTTTTTTATGTCTGTTCGCTTATTCACACATAGGTTAAGTTGGTTAAGTAGGTAGTTGACTCTGTTTGCTATCGCTACACCCGAATCAAGTAATTTTACATTCCCTTTAAAATACTGACTAATCGGCTCTACTAATATCGGAAAGTGCGTACACCCTAGTACAAGTACATCTATAGCTTTATCTATATTTAGGCCATCAAGCACTTGGTGCAACTTGTTTGTATCTAAATAGTCTGTAAAAAAGTGTTGCTCAGCTAATGTCACTAACTCCACACTGCTATATAGATTAACGATTACATTACGTGCATGTTCAGCAATTAATGTTTTAGTGTATGAACTGGCGACCGTGGCTGGTGTGGCTAATAAGCCAATATGATTTGAGCGTGTTAATTCTGCGGCAGGCTTTATTGCTGGCACAACACCTACTATAGGAATATCTGTCACTTGGCGAACAGCACTAAGTGCAGATGTAGAAGCCGTATTACACGCTATTACTATTAAATCAACGTCAAGCGTGTTGGCTTTGATGAAATGAATAAGTGAGCACAATCGGTTGATTATTGTTTGTTGGGATTGAGCACCATAAGGTAGGAATGCATTATCCATAAAATAGCTGTACTGAGCATTGGGGATACTTTGCTTGATATGTTCAAGTACGGTAGTTCCACCAATACCTGAATCAAAGACCATTATATGCGCTGACAAACTACCGTTCCCACTTTACTTTAAGAACGGCAGTTTGCCATGAGGTATTTATAAAAGAAAGTAGTTTAGCTTTGTGTGGTTTCTAAATCGGCAAGATCATCGGCCGCTGAATTTAATTGATTAAGGTTTTCGAACATAGACTTTGTGTAATCTACTAACTTATCTATTTGTTCCTGATCTTGATTTAACCATTGTAGAATGCCAGCTAGTTGATTTTGTAATCCAAGTTCACCCGCTTTTTCAAAAGCACTTTTAAGGTCGTCATTAAAAGGGGCTAAACCCTCTGCTACTTGTTTTTCTGGTGCTGGTTTATATTCTTCGTAACTTTTAACTGTGGCTATTGTTTTTGTTTGGCGTAAATCCATAGAAAAAGCCACCAGCTGATCGCTGTCTAAACTCAGCTCTTGTGCTTGTTCAAATGCTTCATCTAAATCACCACCAAAAAAGGTTTTACTTAAATCTTGTAAGTCTTCCATCATCGCATTAATCGCTTCTTGCTCTTGCTCATTTAAGTCACCATTAACCGACATCGAAAATGATACCTGTCGAGATTGCGATGATGAGCTTGCAAACGATTCACTATCACTGTTTCTCTGATAGCCACTCGCCGATTGAGATTCAAATGCATCCGCAAAGCTAATACTTACCTCATCGCCTTCTGCGGTAGTGAATTTATACTCTGCATTGCTAGTCATACTGACATATTGAGCCTGACTTATATTTACGCTGGCTGGTTGTGGATTAAATAGCGACTCTTCAAATTTATCAAGCCCATTGTAAATTCCCTCTTTGGACTTATTGATGCCCTCTTCCATTTCGTCATTAAATACACCTGTACCTTTGAGTTCATCAACAGCGTCGTCAATCCCTATTTGGACTCCTTTACGCGCGTCGCCTAACATGTCTTTGAGCTTTTCATCATTAGCGCCATTAGCTTTTGCTTTATTTACAGCGCCGCTGACAAAATCGAGTACGTTTTTTACGATTTCATCAAAATCAAATAGTGGTTTGTCTGCTTTTTTTTCTGCGATAGGCAATCCAAGCTGCTCAGCCATTTTATCGCCAAGCACTTTTGCAGCTAATTCTTTGCCACGTTGCTGGTAACTATCTTGGGGAGATTGAATAGTAGGTTGCTGTATATCTGCTTTATTATTGAATTTATTAATGTTGTTGTTTGGCGTGAAGCCATAGTTACCTATTTTCATGTTACATCTCCTAAGCGTGCGTAATTTATTATCGGCTATAACAATAAAAACTAAAGTACAATGTGCAATAAAACAGCATAAATGCTAGCCAAAACTAGACAAATACGCAGCGCTCCCTACAATAGCGCCGATAAACAGATCTTAGATAAGGTAGTAGCGTTAATGGCAGTTATTAAAATAGATACCACACAGTACCAAGCGCAGTTAAGTGAAAAAGAGCAGCGTATTAGTGCGCAGTTTCAACGTTTTGGTGTGGAGCAACTAGAAGTATTTAGCTCAGAGCCAACTAACTACCGCCAACGTGCTGAATTTAGAGTATGGCACGACGGTGACGATCTGTTTCACATTATGTTTGATCAACAAACAAAAGAAAAAATCCGTGTTGATACATTTGATCCAGCAGCACCTTTAGTAGGTGAAATAATGCAGGTGATGATTGAAAGCCTCAAGCCTTGTGAAATATTACGCCGTAAGTTATTTCAAATCGATTACCTATCAACGCTAAGCGGTGAAATTTTAGTAAGCTTGCTTTATCACAAACCACTGGATGATGAATGGTTAAGTGAAATTAAAGCACTTAAAGAAAAGCTTAGCAGTAAATACAAAATTGACTTTATAGGCCGTGCTCGCAAACAAAAAGAAGTACTAGGTGATGACTTTGTAACTGAACGTTTAACAGTTAATGGTCAAGAGCTTATATATCAACAAGTAGAAAATAGCTTTACTCAGCCTAATGCAAAAGTAAATATTAATATGCTGGAGTGGGCGCAAGATTTATGTAAACCACTTAAAAATGATTTATTAGAACTGTATTGCGGTAACGGTAACTTTTCAATTGCGTTAGCGGGCTGTTTTAATAAAGTATTAGCAACAGAAATATCAAAATCATCTGTTCATTCTGCTCAATACAATATTGCTAAAAATAACGTCGAGAACTTAGATATTATTCGTATGTCGAGTGAAGAGTTTACTCAAGCAATGAATGGCGAGCGTACTTTCTCTCGTTTAGATGGTATTGACCTTAAAAGCTATGACTGCCAAACCATATTAGTTGATCCACCGCGCGCGGGCATGGATGAATTAACGTGTGACTTAGTGGCTAACTACGAAAGCATAATTTATATATCGTGTAACCCTGAAACCCTTGAGCGTGACCTTGATCACTTAACACGTACGCACAACGTTAAGCGCTTTGCTATATTTGATCAGTTCCCATATACACATCACATTGAGTCGGGCGTTTTCTTACAACGCAAATAACCAGCCAAAATTAAAGTGCCAGTACTTTTATAAGTGCTGGTATTTGCTCTTCACTAAATACTTGAATACCATTTTTTATTAATAATGCTGTAGTTAAACCTAGACCTTCGATTTTTACTCCGCGATGCTTTCCATCATATATTGTATTTCGTCCGCAAGAAGGGCTCGATTCTTTAAGTAGAGCCAAACGCACTTGATTCTTTTTACAGAGTTCTAGCGCTATATTAGCTCCAGTTTGAAACTGCTCTGTTACATCTTCTCCTAAATTAGTAACTACACTCCCCTGTATTATTTCAGCAGGAGATCTAGGAGTAGGAAGCCCACCAGCGACCTCAGGACAAAACACAATTAATCTATTTTGTTTTTGCCACAAATTAAGCTGTGGATGCAAAATTGCGTGTCCTCTACCATCGTAGCGAACAGGCTGCCCTAGCAAACAACTCGATACTAATATTTTTTCCATCGCTATATCCTTATAAAGCAAAAAAGCTCCTTAAGGAGCTTTTTTTATTTTGGTTAAATTTATTTATTAGCTAGGTAATTAATTAATTTTCCAATATCTTCTGGTTCAGTAATACCCGACTCACGACCTAGGTTTAATTTGTACTTACCATTTACAATAAAGGTAGGTACGCCACGTAGTGCGCCTTTTTCTTTAAAGTAGTCTTGATCGCGTTTCATTTTAGAGCTCAGCGTACGTACCGAGAAGCTTTTAAACAGCTTATCAAACTTATCACCATCAACGCCCTGCGCTACAAATATATCTTTTACATCTGCAAGCTCATTAAATTTAGCGCGCTTTGTATGGATATGATTAAAGATTGCAGAAATAATCTGATCTTTTTGTGGAAGCACTTCAGCTGTCGCAAGTGCTTGGCTCATCATCTGTTGGTTTTCTGGGTCACGTACACCTACAAAATCAACATGACTCTTTTTAAATTTAACGTTTTTATCAAGCTTAGGCTTAAACTCACCAATTACTGCCTCCATGTTATTACATGCAGGGCAGTAAAATGAGAAAAACTCTTTAACTTCTGGCTTTTTAGTTGCACGCTCAGAAACAACGTCGTAATGCACGCCTTCTTCATACGTTGCTGCAAAGCTTGCTGCCGCCATAGGAAGTAATACCGCAAGCAAACCTGCTTTAACTAATTTAATCATTATTATGCTCCGAAATTATAAGGCTAATAAAAACGCAACTAGTTCATCAAACTGTTGTTGGCTTTTAATTGTATTAATATTAATTTTATATTTATCGTTAACAATAAAAGTAGGTACACCTGTAAGTGCGCCTAATTTTGAATATTTGTTTTGATTATCTTGTAATGCACGCTCAGCTGAAATAATAGGCATGCTTGCCATATCTTTATCAAACGTTTCGCTATCAATGCCATTTACTTCTAAAAGTTTTTTTAAATCTTTCATCTCAGTCAATGGTGCACGTTGAACATGAATACTTTTAAATATTTGCTCTGTGATAGCATCTTCTTGCCCATGTTTTTTGGCAATCAGATAGGCAAAGCTCAGATTGGTTTGCGCCTGTGGTGAAACACCACCTAAAAAGTTAACATGATTTTTAATAAACGTTGCACCTGTTGGTAAGCTTTTTTCTATTGCCTGAGCAACAGGTTCAAACTTAAAGCAATGCGGGCAATAATATGAAAAAAATTCCGTCACTTGTGGTGTTTTACTTTTCTCTGCATTAATAATTGTATATTGATTATCAGCTTCAAATTGTGCAGCAAATGCCGCAAATGGTAAACAAAGAAGTAGTAGGCCTAGTTTTAATTTTTTAAGCATTTGTATCTCGTTGTACTTGTCTTTAAATAAAATATTACGGCAATAACTTTAACGGCGCTTCTTGCAGTGCTGCAAGTTGCTCCTTCAGTGCTAAAATTTGTTGCTCCCAGTATTTGTCATCAGCAAACCATGTAAAATTCCGCACAAAGGCAGGATCGCTCCATCGTTTAGCTACCCATCCCATATAATGGATAATACGCATTGCTCGCAGCGGTTCAATTAATTTGAGTTGAGAGTGATCAAAATCACAAAACTCTTCATACGCATTTACAAGGGTGTCTAACTGTAACAGTTGCGTCGCTCTATCGCCACTGAGCATCATCCATAAATCTTGGATTGCAGGACCTTGACGGCTATCATCTAAATCAACAAACATTAGCGCATCACCCGCCCACAAAATATTACCAACGTGGCAGTCACCATGTAAGCGAATACTTTGCACATCTTTATACTGTTTTTGCGCCTGCTCTATCACTAAATCTAAAATAGTATAAAAGGCAGTATTTATTCCCATGGGCACTAAGTTACTTTTTTGAAGATGAACTTTGGCTGTATGCAAATACTCATCACAGGTAACTGTTGGCCTGTAAGTAAAAGGTTTTGTTTTAGCTACTTGGTGCATACGGCCAATTAATCGCCCCATTACATCAAGCTGATCTAAATTATCAACCTCAAATAAACGCCCGCCTACACTTGGAAACAACACAAACAAATACCCTTCGTGTTCAAACAAGCTTTGCCCATTATATAAAATAGGGGCAACAACGGGTACTTCCGCTTCTGCTAGTTCAAATGCAAAGTCATGCTCTTCTTGAATTTGCTCTTTACTCCATCGCTCTGGGCGATAAAACTTCACTACGTAACGCAGGCCATCATCGGCTTTAAATTGGTACACTCTGTTTTCATAGCTATTGAGCGCCAATAAACCAGATTCGGCGTACACACCTACGCTTTCTATTGCATCGAGTATTAGGTCTGGTGTTAAGTCAATAAAACTAAATTTACTCATACTCTTCTTATATAAAATAAAAAGCGGGTTATATACCCGCTTTTGTTAATTGCTATATCAACTTACCTATTTAAGGTAGGTTGTGATTATCGCGCTTTAAAAAAGTTACTCGACTGCGATATTGTCTCATCCGGCGCATCTACCGGTGAAAGCACAAAGTTAAACTCTGTCATCGGCGCCTTCAAATCATAAGGATCCATTACAAGCGACAATGGCACATTATGAGATTGCCCTGCCTGCACTGTAAATGACTGCTTACCAATATATTTAAAGTTATCTAACCCTTGTACTTTAATATTAAAGGTTTGCTCGTACTGCGCCTTGTTAATTACCTTTAATGTATAGGTGTTCTCTACTAAACCATCAAAATCGACACGATATAATTGGTTTCGGTCACGAATGATATCAAAGTCCATTGTTTTACGCAGTGCGATATTAGCTACAAGTGCCCCCGTAAGCACAACAAGTATAACTGTGTAACCAATGATTTTAGCGCGTAGTGGATTAGTTTTATTTTCAGGTGTTTCGAGGTTTCGCTCTGTCGTATATGAAATAAGCCCACGCGGATATTCCATTTTATCCATTACGCCATCACACGCATCAATACACGCGCCACAGTTTATACATTCAGCTTGTAGCCCATTTCTAATATCAATACCCGTTGGGCATACTTGAACACATAAATTACAGTCTATACAGTCGCCTAGTTCTAAATCTTTATGGTCTACTTTACGTGAACGAGGACCACGGCTTTCACCTCGGCTTTCATCGTACGTTACTGTGTATGTGTCTTTATCAAACATAGCTGATTGAAAACGTGAGTAAGGACAAATGTGTAAACACATAATTTCTCGCATCCAACCGGCATTGCCATAGGTACACACAGCAAAGAATATAATGCTTACTAATGCATAACCGCCTACGTTAAACGTTACAAAATCAGGAAGTAACTCTCTTATCGGCGTAAAGTAACCGACAAAGGAAATAGCGGTATATAACGAAAATAATACCCAACTAGTATGTTTTGCCGTTTTACGCCAAAACTTATCAAAATTCATGGGCCGTTGATCGAGTTTTTTACGTTGATTAGCAGTACCTTCAAACCTCTCTTCGAACCAAATAAAAATAAAGGTCCAAACAGTTTGTGGACATGTGTAGCCACACCACACTCGCCCATAGAAGGTGGTCACTAAAAACAGCGCAAATGCTGCCAACATAAAAATGAACGCGAGTATGGTGAAATCTTGTGGCCACAACGTTAAACCAAAAATATTATATTTTTGCCCGATTAAATCAAACAGCACAGCTTGTTGGTCGTTAAAATTAATCCATGGTAGTGCCATAAATGCAAGCAAACCTAAAAAACCAATACGCTGCCTTAATAATTGATGAAGACCTTTCACTGCTCGCACATAAATACGATTTCGGGGATTAAACCTGTCATCTTGACGGCTTAAATCCGGTTTTTGGATTTTTACCTCCACAGGAATGTTCTTTACTTTAATTTGTTTGTCCATCGAAGTTCCTCAACGCCGCTTGGAAATAAAAGTTTAGCAATATTCAAATGCCCTATACAGTAAAGTGTAGCAAGTTACTTGCTAGGCATGATCAGTTTGATAAATCATCATTTGAATACTTTCAGATATTTCAGAAACATCTGATTGCTATTAAGCATTATACCAATATTGATTAAAATTACTGGCATAGATCGCTAATAATTTATTCATCTCAGTTACTTGCTTTTAAAATGCATTTTATTACACTGCATGGTAATTCAACCTCATTCAGATCAAGGTTTACGTGCTCATGAAAAAATTTATAATACTGGTGTTAATGATCCTTGCTTTTTTTACGATCGATCATCCACTTATAAAAGAGCCTCGAGAGAAATTACTAGGTGAAGGTATTAGTTTTTTAAGCGAGACAACTAAAGTCAATCGCAGCCCTGCAGCTAATATGACTAAAAACCGTATAAAATCACAATTAAGACTGTCTGACTCAGGGAAAGAGTACGTAGAGAAAACCTTTACAACAGACGAGTCAGTGCAGTTGTTTAATTTACGTTATTGTCGTGAGCGTGAGTTAAACCTATATTTTTACGATGAGCGTTTAAATACTGTATGTAAAATAATATCTGAAGCGTTAGAACAAAGGCGAGCAAAGTAATGGATTTTTCGAAATTAAATAAGAAAGCCAGTGACTCGTTTCATAAACAGCGCAACATACTTAAAAAACTAGCGCAGGGAAAAACACTAAAGTGCGAAAAGTGCAGTGGTGTTTTAACGCTAAACCTAGCGACCACCGAAGCTGGTAAAGGAGTAGTAAGGTGTAAGCAAGGTTGTACTGACATTATTCTGGAATTGGGTACTTAATCTGAATTTTGGATAATAAACCAATCCCAAGCCGCTATTTAACGTTGAATTTACTTTCAATAGGCCCACGTAATAAAAATAACCTGAGCACTAAAAGTACACCTAGTCGTCCCAGCCTTCGTCTGTATATAAGCCACTATTAAGCGCTACAATCTCAACAAGTTCAGCAAAACCTAAAGCAAAATCGCCCATTAGCTCATATTGCTGTAAACAGAGTAACTGTTCATCCATTAAATTTTGTGCTGCAATTTGGCTAATAATTTGCTCATCGAGTGCAAAAAAGCTCAGTGTTGCTTGAGCGCTCTCTAGTGCTTCTTTATATTGTACTTCTAATTGTGGGGCATCTAGCAGTTTTTGAGTGTACATTGTGGTTGCTTGTAAAAAACCTTCACTCCAGCTTTTACAAAAATAAATATCATAATTAGCAGGCAATTTATAACCAGCTTCAAACACCTGTTCGCTAATTTGATGATATAGCGCCATAAACAAAAACAATGTCTCTTCGTCTAAATCATTGGCTTTATTTGATAATATTGTATCGAGCCATTCATGCACATCAAGTGGTTCAGGAGAGCAAATTACGCCAAACAAATAACCTTGGCTTTGTAATAATGTCATTGCTTGGGGCTGGGTATCTAAAAATGTGCTGAGCTGCTTCGCGTGCAACTCAGTAAATTGAGGTAATTGCATTAAAACTCTTTATTAGTAAATATTAAAAATTGAGCGGGTAACGACCTTGATTATCTGGACGCCCCAAAAACTTAACCGCATCATGTACATCTTTTGGAAGACTGGCATCAGGTTTAACATAGCCCGCGACTCTGAAGTCAAAATTAGCTTTAAGTGTAGCATCAGCCTCAAGGCCTAACGTATTATCTGGATCAATTAATATAGCAATATCGCCCGACTTACAGCTTAATTTACCAGCCAGAGGGCCAATATTAAACCACCCATTTAAGCCTTGCACGTCAATATTAGGACTCGCTATTTCACCCTTTAATGAATCACAATATGGTGCACCGGTGCTGTATTCATCAATTTCCAAAATTACACGCCCTTTAGCGGTTACAGGCAGAGGAAGTCGCACTCGTTGCATTGCACGCTCTACTGTCGAACGAACAAGTCCATCAGTCACTATAACTTCCTTATTAAAAAGCCCATAGCTTACATCCGCATAACCCGAAATATCACTGCGCTCACGTGCATTGCCAAATTTTACATTAGTATTTAGTTTACCTATAAATAACTGCCAGCCAGCAATATCCCAACGGACATTATTTAACTGCTCGTCATCAAAACGGACCTGCATCATTTGACCTTGCCAGACAGTACCTACAGTTTGCCCTATTTCTAATTGTTTTGGTAAATACGGCTTTGCGATATCAAGCGCAATAGCTGCCGGTAATTTCATAATACAAAACACGATAAAACTAAGTAAAAAGACAATCGATAACGTTATTATTTTTTTCATTAATTAATTCTCTAATACCAAACGACTTACACGAACGTAGCCCGATTTATCATCACGACTTAAATCTAAATTTTCGACACGTAAACCATGCTGATTCACCAATTCGTCAAGCCATTCTATTAACTGGTTAAACTCTACTGAATCAAGTGTTAAACGTAATGAACTATCACTTGGCTGCATTTTACTAATACTGATATTATAACGACTACGCGTTGAGTTAACTATCTGGCTTAAGTTTTGGTTGCTTTCTATTCGCGTATTACCTGCGGCTTTAAGCTTAACAATACTTTCATCGACCCAAACTAATAACTCTTGCTGCTTAATTTGTGATTTTTCAGCTCGCTCAATTGCATTATTTAATGGTCTAAAAATTCCCATTACTAATACAAAAATAATAAACACACCACCAGCACCAACAACTAATTGTTGCTCTTGTTCTTTTAGCGAACGCCAATATTGTATTAACTGCTTTTTCATACTGCACCTCGCAGTTTTATTTCACCTACAACAAAGTCACCATCATTGTTTAGTGACCCCTGTTCTACGGTCAAGCCCTGCTTTTCAAGAATACTTTTAACTTTACCAAAAGTTTGAAAGTCTTTAGCTCGGGCACGAATGCGTAACTCATTACGACGTTTATCGTAGCGAAGCGTTTCGGGGGTAAATTCACTCACTTGCGAAAAAACATCTACTAACTGAGCTGTTAAATCTAAAAACCCAGCATCACTTGTACCTTGTACTTTTTTTAGTGCACCATTAATTTGACTCTTAATTAGCTGTGGGCGTACTTTAGTACCTGGAAATGCATTTTGATAGCGTTCTACAACTTGTGCTTTTGCTATATCAACTTTGGTATTTAATTGATGCAACTCTAACGCCTTTATTGCGATTGTTGACGCTAAAGCAACGCCGGCAATAATTGCCGCACTTTGCCAGTATCCCCACCACAATGTACTTTTCTTTTTAAGCTGATACGTCCCTTGGCGAAGATTAAATTTAACCTGTCCAAGCTGCTTTGCAAATAATGCCAACGGTAAATCGTAATCACTCGTTTGTGCTTGCAAATTTACACTCTCAGGAAAGTGATTAGCAGGGCTAAAATGTTTGATTTCAGGATTACCCATGGCTGATAAGTAACCGTTTAACCAACTGGTTTCTACAGCACTGATATGCCATTGGCCTTGCTTAAATAACCACTGATTATTAAGCTCTATTGCAGTGACTATATCGTTATCAGCAAAAGGGAGTAATAGAGCATCAGGAATAATTGTATACACCGCTAAGTGATGTTCGTTAAATAGTGCTAACCATTGCTCAAACCATTCTCTGTCAGTCATTGCAATTCGAACTGCGTGCTGTTCGCCAACCATTGTTGACTCACCAACAGCAATAAATAACTCATCGACATCACACGCTATATCTTCTTCAAGCATATAGGGTAAAGCTTGTTCTAACTTGCGATTCCACTTTGTTGGCAAAATGACTGTTTTCAGTTGCACTTGATCGCAAGGGAGCAATACGATCACTTCCCGACTTTGTGCTTTCTCGCTCAGCTCACTTAAGTGACTCGCATTTAATAGTTCACCACTTGCTATTATTTCTTGTTCTTGCGGTGAATAAATTAACCAATTAAGGCTATCTTGTTCAGTTTGACCCGTGCGGATCAACAGTATCTCTGTCACTGTACGCCTCCAAATTTTCGCGCCAGTATCGTTACGTCGCCATTTTCGGCGTACAGTAAGGTGGTCATCGAAAAACGCAGGTCAACGAAATTTGCCTGCGTTTGTAATTTAAAATAACTACTCTTCATATCAAATAAGTTTTCAACAGCTTTGACGTTTTTTCCGCCTTGTTGCTGAACCACTTCAAAAAACTCATCTTTACTATCAAAGCCCGCCTGCGGACGCGCGGCAATAACCGCTTCAGCTCCTGATAAACTAAGCTCATCAATTAATGCGCTAAGTATAAGTGCTTGCTCTGGTGCTAATGTATTTACGTTAATAGAAAGCAGCTTGCTGCCAGGAATAACACATATATAAGGTAATACCTTTTCCATTACTAAAGGATTAAACCCTTTAACTAAACGCAACTCTGATGTAGAAGCGAATAAACTATTTGCAGTCATATATGGAAATTCACGTGATAAGTACTCGTCTTCTTCAGCGCCAGAGCGATAGGTTATGCTATCGCTATCAAGCCAATCAAATACACTATCGGCCATCGCCTCTTCTGATTCATTCGCTGGTAAATCATCTATATTTTCAAGAAGAGCAAACAAAGCTTTGTGCGCTGGGTTTGTTTTTTCTGCGCTGTTTGGATCGGGCTCTACGGCTAACGCATTCAAATTTAAGCATGCTTGTAAATCAGTGATTTTTCCACTCAACGTACCGTTATCTACAGGGTAAGGCACATCACCTTGTGTTGCCCATACTTGCTCTAACGTGGTTTTTTCTGCATCATCTTTTTTACTTTGAATAAGGGCTTTAATGGCAAGTTCTTCTGCGCCATAGGCATACCATTTAGCTTGCTGATGCCCTTGTAAATTGGTACTTTTTTGGACTTGCACCATTAAGTTTGCACTCATTTCTACAGCTAGAATTGCAGCTAAAGCAACAATAAATAATACAATGACTAAAGCGGCTCCACGCGAAGAGTGCTTATCCATTAAGGAGTCCCTCCGCTTGTTCTGTTTGAGGTTGTATTAGTAGAGTTCGTACTTGGTGGTACTACTATTTTTCCTTGCCCCGGCACTAAAAACACACGACGAATAGGTTCTGCGTCAACTTGCTGTAGAGTAACCGCAACGGCTTTAGGCAACGCTTTAATTTCCCATTTATCTTGCCATTCATTTTTATCATCTAAAAATTCAAACTTTAATTCTTCAATCCCTTCTAAAATAACTTGTACTCGCGGCTCCATGTTATCAAGCTGATCGACATAAACACGGTACACGCGCTCTAAGTTATCATCTATAACCCTATATCCAACGGCTTGAAGTTCAGAGCGTGGTAGTAAATTAATCGGGTTTATCCAACCATCGCGTACAAAAGCAATCCCATCATATTGACTATCAAGAACATATCGTCCGGCCAATAAATACAGCTCTTGCACATCACCAGATTCATTACGCACCGCTCGCTTTGTCATTTGGCTAAAATCTTGATCCATCAGTCTAAATGTAGTTTGTAGTCCATTAAGCTCGGCTATTTTTTCATCTGAGGCATCTTTCGCTCTCGTGGTGGTATCTAATATTTGGTGCGTAGCAATAATTACAAAAGCTAAGATCCCCAATGCCACCATAACTTCGAGTAATGTAAATCCACGTTGCTTCACTTACTTCTTACCTTTATTTAAATAGGTTGTAAGCTCATAAGTAGATTGCTCATACTTTTCATCGCTAAATACATTAATGGTCAGTTTTACAAAATTTTTATCTGCAGTAGGAATTACTTCTTGCTGCCAAAACCACTCTATCCCTGCCATTACTTCACTGCCTCGTGCGCCATTTTTACCTTGCCACTGCTCACCTTTAGTGCGCTGTTCTATTAAAACATTCTCAGCAACCCATGAAGCGTAAGTTTGCTCTTCAATCGTCGATAGATGGTGAATATGCTCGCCTGTTGCTTGCATAGCGGCAATACCTGCCATGGCACAAATACTCAATGCAACGAGCACTTCAAGTAAGGTGAAACCTTTATGGTTATGCATTTATTCTGGTTCTCGACGTAAATTAACTGGGGCTGTAAATTCACCTTCAATATAATAGACAGGCTCACTTTGCTCTTTTAATTCAAGTATTAGCTGAAATGCACTAACCTCTCCTGATGATAAAATAAGTACTTCTGGAATTTTAAGTTTTTTAAGTTCCAGCAAACTATCTTCGTCACCACCACTCATTAACTCACGCCAGTTAGCTTGCTCAAGCAAGTTATCTTGTGCCCAAGCTAAATCTTCAAGATTAAGTGTTACTTTAAAACGCTCATCAAACTCCGTTGGTTTAAACAAGTCTTCTCTATCGAAGGTTATCCATTTTTCGCCATCAAAAACTAAAAACTCAAACACATTGTCATCTAAGTGAAAACCAAGCTCTACCTGATTTAAAATAGCAAACTCTGACGCCATATTAATGGTGGTATGCAGCCTAAGTGCCTGAGTACCTAGCTCATCTTCAGCTCCGCCTTCTAAGCTGTATACCACCATTTTGGTGGCAAAAGCGATAATCACTAATACCACTAAAATTTCGATCAAACTAAAACCACGCGTTTTTGCGTTTATACGCGTAGAGCTTACTTGCATAGTAAGCTCTCGTTATTTACGTATAAAAACAATGTACTCTTAATTTGCATTATTGTTTTTCTTCATCCCAGTTCCCAATATCATCATCGGTTCCGGGTTCACCATCTGGGCCAAAAGAGAAAATATCAAACTTACCAACTTCTCCAGGGCTAATTAACTGATAAGTATTACCCCAAGGATCCTCTGGTAGTTCACTGATAAACCCACCATCTGGAAAGCGTTTAGGAACAGGCTCAATACTTGTTTTATTAACAAGGGCTTCTAAACCTTGCTCTGTGCTTGGATAACTTTTATTTTTAAGCTTGTATAGGCTCATTGCATCTTCAAGCTGCTGAATATCTAAATGCGCTTTATCAATAGCAGCCTCTTCTTGTTGACCCATAATATTTGGTGCCACAATTGACATGATCATTCCGATGATAACAAGTACCACCATTACTTCTAGTAAAGAAAAACCTGATTGTTTGTTCACGTAATTACCTCATTATTCTAAAAATACTAATATATTAAAAAGTTATTTTAGGTTAAAGCCCAACGGCTTTATTCATTGCCATAATTGGCTGTAAAATTGCCATAACGATAAAAAGTACAATAACGGCCATTGACGCTATCATCGCGGGTTCTAATAACTTAAGCGACACATTAACCATACTTTCAAATTCGCGATCTTGGTTATTTGCAGCACGTTCTAACATTTGCTCCAACTCTCCAGATTTTTCACCACTGGCTATCATATGCAGCATCATGGGTGGGAATAATTTTGTTTGTTGAAGCGCAGCCCTTAGACTCGCTCCCTCACTTACTCTATCAGAAGCGTCAGCAACTGCTTTCTTAATTTTTTCGTTAACTAACACACCTCCTGATATTCGCATCCCTTCAAGTAGAGGTACCGAACTTGATGATAAAATACTTAGCGTGCGTGCAAAACGAGCTGTATTAACACCACGTGCAACTTTGCCAATTCCCGGCATATGCAGCACCCTATCGTCCCACCAAAAACGTATTTTTGGCTGTTTCAATGCATGCTTAATCCCAATAGCTATGCCTGTAATAGCAATTAAGCTAATAAACCAATAATTTTGCACAAAATGACTGCCGGCCATTACCCATTCTGTTGTCCAAGGTAATACTTGCTTGGTCTTTTCGAAGGTTTTTAATATTTTAGGTACAACTGTACCTAATAAAACCGACACAATACCAATTGCAAACACCACTAAAATAATAGGATAAACCATTGCTTGAGTAATTTGGCTTCGCATATGTTGACGCTGCTCGGTGTAATCAGCTAAGCGGTTAAGTACTTGGTCAAGGTGGCCCGACTTTTCACCTGCGGCAACCATTGCACGGTATAAATCGTCAAATACATGGGGGAACTCGCTCATACCATCAGCAAGCGTATAGCCTTCAACAACTTTTGAGCGTACTGACATAAGCATGCGCTTTAAACGCGGCCTTTCACACTGCTCAGCTACAGCCATTACCGCACCTTCAACTGGCAGTGCTGATTGAATCAGCGTTGCTAACTGACGAGTAATAAGTGCCAGATCAGATGTTGATATAGTGGGTTTAAAAAAGCTACCAAATAAAGGGGCTTTTTCACCTTTAACTTGTTTATCACTTTGCGCTGCTGGAACCACTTCGAGCGGCGTTAGCTTTTGTTCACGTAAAACTTGACGTATTTGTCTAGCCGTATCAGCTTCTAAAATACCTTTTTTTTCTTTACCTCTACCATCGAGAGCACGATACTCAAACGCCGCCATAATTAACCTTCCTCACGGGTAACACGTAATACTTCTTCAAGTGTTGTTTTACCTGCGAGTACACGGCTACAGCCATCTTGGCGAATACTAGGGCTACGCTTACGAATGTATTTTTCTACGCTTTGCTCACCTTTACCGTTGTGAATCATTTCGCGTATTGTTTCATCAACTACAAGTAACTCATGAATACCCGTACGACCACGGTAACCGTTAAAGTTACACTCTTCACACCCGACCGCTCGGTAAATTGTCGGTTGGCTTTCAAAAGAGGCGCCTAACAGCTGACATTCATGCTCATCAGCCGTGTGACCTTCTTTACAGGTATTACATAACGTACGTACTAAGCGTTGCGACAACACACCGAGTAACGACGATGAAAGTAAGAATGGTTCAACACCCATATCTTCCATACGTGTAATTGCACCCGATGCGGTATTTGTATGCAGAGTAGACATAACAAGGTGACCGGTAAGTGACGCTTGAACACCAATTTGCGCCGTTTCAAGATCGCGTATTTCACCCACCATTACTACATCAGGATCTTGACGTAATATTGCACGTAAACCACGCGCAAAGGTCATATCAACTTTAGCGTTAACCTGTGTTTGACCAATACCCGGAATCTCATACTCGATTGGATCTTCAACTGTCAGAATGTTGCGATCGCGTGAATTGATTTGACTCATACCAGCATACAACGTAGTACTTTTACCAGAACCCGTTGGCCCTGTTACCAAAATAATGCCATGCGGTTTACTGATTAAATCAGAAAACAATGCACGATTTTCTGCGGTCATACCTAAATCTTCTAGATTTAAACGTGCGTTATTTTTGTCAAGTAAACGCAGTACTACACGCTCACCAAAGCTTGATGGCATTGTAGATACACGTACATCAACTGCACGCCCAGCAATACGTAAACTAATACGGCCATCTTGAGGAATACGTTTTTCGGCTATATCAAGCTTGGCCATTACTTTAATACGCGATACAAGTAACGATGCGAGTTTACGATTAGGCTTAAGGACTTCTTTAAGTACACCATCTACCCTAAAGCGAATAACAAGCTCTTGCTCGAAGGTTTCGATATGAATATCAGATGCCCCTTCCTTTATCGCTTCACTGAGCATGGCGTTAATAAGTTTGATGATTGGTGCATCATCATCACCGGCGAGCAAATCTTCTGTTTGTGGAAGTTCATCGGCGAGTGAGAACAAATCAACCTCATTCCCTATATCTTCCATCATTTGTTGCGTTTCAGAGCTATCACGTTGATAAGATGCTTCCAATAACAACTCAAACTTATCGTCAGCCAACTGCTCTAATGTAAAACCATTACCTGCAATACGGCGCACTTCTAAAAGTACTTCTACGTCAAGCTCACCACGATAATATACAATACGATTATCTTTATTTTTACTTAGCAATACACCTGCGCGCCTTGCATAAGAAAATGGTAAACGTTTAGCTGGTAACTCTATTAATACATCATCCGCTAATAGCGTATCCTGATGATGCGTATTAGGATGAACCACATCTTGGTTTATCTCTTGTATCGCATTAGTCATCTTTACGCTCTTGTGCATTTTGCTTACGTAAATGTTCTTCATACGTTGGTGGAAGTATTAATTCATTGTTCCACTCAGGCAGAATAGGCGTATCTGTCATTGGCATTAATTCAATGCCGTCTTCTTGTTGTTTAAATTGCTCGCCACGAATAAAGTTATATTTGTTGAAACTTAACTTATTCATGCTTACACCATCACGAATAATGGTTGGGCGAATAAATACAATAAGATTACGCTTACGACGTGTTGTATTGGTCGATCTAAACAAATGGCCTAAAATAGGGATATCGCCTAATAACGGCACCTTAGATACACTTTCTTGCACGTCTTCATCTATTAAGCCGCCAAGCACAACCATACCGCCATCATCAGCCATAACTGTTGTTTTAATTGAACGCTTATTTACTGAAATATCAACCGCCGTTGCACCACTGACGCTCGATACTTCTTGCTCTATCGTAAGCTGTACAGCAGAACCATCATTAATCTGCGGGGTAACAACGAGCTTAATACCTACTTCTTGACGCTCAACAGTTTGAAATGGGTTAGCATTATTACTGCCGGTTTGTGATCCAGTAATAATAGGTACTTCTTGACCGACTAAAATAGAGGCTTCTTCGTTATCCATTGTAGTAATAGACGGTGTAGCCAAAATATTCGAATTTGTATCGGTAGCTACTGCTTGAATGATTGCACCCCAGTCATTTTTAACAACACCCAGCGCTAGACCATTAATGCCACTAAGTAAGGAAGCTAATGGACCATAGTCACCTTCCGTCGTTTCTGTAAACGGCGTCACAGTACCAGACTCTGTTCCTATTATATTTTTAGTAACCGTTACATCTTGCGCTTGCTCCGCCGCAACAGCTAATGAACCAACAGGAACTGTAGTTCCGTTGTTAAATTGCAGCATACCGCCTTGCTCAGAAATCCATTGCAGACCTAAATTAACACCATCGCCTTCCATTACTTCAATAATAATGGCTTCAACTAATACTTGTGCACGACGAATATCAAGACGCTCAATTACCGACTCTAGTGATCGCATGGTGTCTGGCTGCGCGGTAATAATTAATGAATTTGAATCTGGGTGAGCTTCTATACTGCTTTCATTGCTATTTCTGCTACGAGTTTTAGTTGTGCCGCCTTGCGCGTCATCAACAAGTGACTTACTCACACCTTGCAATACTTTTACTAAATCTTCAGCTTTAGCATAATTGAGGTAAAACACCTTGGTGTTACCTTGGCTTTCTAATTCACCATCTAAGCGTTTAATAAGTTCTATAGCACGCGTACGTGCTTGCCCTTCGCCACTTACAATAACGCTATTAGTTCGGCCATCGGCAACCACTTTAGGAATTAAAAATTCAGGAACACTGCCTTTACCGCTGTCTTTATAAATATTATCTACCACAGAGACAACATCATCTGCCGTCGCATATTTAAGCTTTACTATATCTACACGCTTGTCACCCGCCTGATCAACCGAACGAATAATCTCAACTAAGCGATTAACCGATGCTGCATGACCCGTTAGCATCATAACGTTAGCCGCATTAAAGTTGGCAACGTGGCCACCATCTTTTTGATCGCTAAATTGACGAACTAATGGACCGAGCTCTTGTACGCTTACGTTTTTAACGCGCACAACGCGTGTAATCATCATGTCGCCACTAGCTTCATTACCCTCTGTAATAAGTGGGACATTTGATTTTTTAGCGTCTGAACTTTTTTCAACCTTAATAATTCCATTGTCCATTTCAACAGCTGAGTAGCCATAAACTTCTAATACATTTAAAAAGAACTGATAATAAAGTGCTTCATCCATCAACTCATAACTGCGCACATTCACTTTGCCGCGTACATTTGGGTCAATAATCACTGTTTTATTAAGATTTTTACCAACAATGTTAATAAACTCGTTGATATCTGTGCCTTTAAAGTTAGCTGCATACTCAACAGCAGAAACAGACAAAGAAATACTTGCTGCTAAAAAAAGTGCTGCATACTTAGCTAACCCTTTTTAATTTTTTTGAGGTGTAGCACCTGAACCATTATATTAAAACTCCAAAGCTAAGTTATTACAGGCTAAATTGCACATCTATTTGCTCGCCATCACGTTCTATAGTGATATTAGCATCTGTGCTATTGCGCAGCTCATTAATAGCTGACATTGCCTGTTTTAAATCTGTTAATTGATAGCCATTAATCGCAATAGCTAAATCGTTATTTTGTAATCCCATTTGCTTAAATAGCTCAGGTTCTTTTCCTGGACTTAAGCGATAACCTATAAGTACTCCATCACTCATCGCTTGTGAGACACGTATATAGTCAAATAATTTACCTGGTTCTTCGAGTAACTCTTCACGTGTTTCTATTAAGGCTTCTCTTACTTGTGGATCTGCGGTTGCATTTATTTTTTGATCCCTTGATGCTATTTGCATCTGTGGTCCCATTTCTGAATCGTCTCGGGCAGCAAGAACAGGCATTGATACTTTTTTTGTGAAATCTAGACCATCAAGCATTAATGTTTCAAAGCCACCACTTACGCTTAAAATCACACGATCTGGTAATATTTGTGCGACTTTCGCACGCGTGCCTTGTATAACTTCTTCCGCTAAGTAACTTATTTGTTTTCCTTGTGATTCTATAATAGCCACACCTGCTTTATCATCATGGCTTACCGCCACTATGCCTGTTAAATTTATACTTAAGCGCGTTTCAGGTGCATTGTTAATAACTTGTGATTGCCGCGTAGTACTATTATTTGTTGCAACTTTTTTACCAAACAAAAATTGCTCCACTATATGCTGCGTAGAGCGATTACCAGCGACACCCTTGGTTTGATTAGCGTAGTGCATTGGAGTAAGTGGAGATACAACCGGATTTGGCCACATAAGCCAAACCAATTTTGATAATAAAAAAGCAAGATAAACAACAACTAATAGAGTCACTAATGCACTTAATTTTGCATGTGGTAAACGAATTAAAAATTGTTTAAGTTGCTGTATTTGCTGTTCCATAAATAATATTCTTATTTTAATTTACTGCGTAAGCGCGTACCCATAGTACCCTTTCATTTTTCATTCAACAAGCACGCTAATATTAAACTTTGTAAACAGAATGAGTTGACTCACTCTCTCAAGGTAAAACAGACTGCGATTATAATACCTTCAGCCTACAACGATTTCATGATAAATTTTAAGTTATAACACACTGGATTAAATGCCTTATGAGTAAAAAAAGTAACAGCCACGTAAGTTCAGACCATAAAGATGAGTTAAAAGTTCGATTAGATAAGTGGTTATGGGCCGCTCGCTTTTATAAGACTCGTGCGACTGCACGTGAAATGGTACAAGGCGGCAAAGTGCATTATAATGGACAGCGTACAAAAGCGAGTAAAATAGTAGAAGTTGGCGCAAACATAAAACTTGCACAAGGAGTAGATGAAAAGCTGATAACTATACTCTCAGTGCTTGAAAAACGCCAAAGCGCCCCCATTGCACAGACCATGTATCAAGAATCTGATGCCAGTATTGCTAAACGCGAAGAGAACAGCATCGCACGTAAAAATAACAGCTTTTTTGCCCCTCATCCGGATAAAAAACCGGATAAAAAGCAAAGACGCGAACTTTTAAAAATGAAATCAAGTTAGGTATAGCCGCTCATGCAACAAGATTTACTTCACCGTTATTTATTCAACGAACTAGATGTTCGTGGCGAACTCGTACAAATCGAGAATGCTTATAATGAAATGATTGCCGACCATAATTACCCAGACCCTGTTAAAGCATTACTTGGTGAGTTACTCGTTGCAACCTGTTTACTTACTGCTACCTTAAAGTTTGAAGGTGAAATTGCTGTACAGCTTCAAGGTGATGGCCCAGTTAAATATGCAGTTATAAATGGTGATGACAAACAAAACATGCGTGGTATTGCGCGCCTGCAAAGCGAAATTACGGGCACAACTGTAAAAGAGCTTATTGGCCAAGGCTATATGGTAATCACTATTACCCCTGAAAAAGGTGAACGCTACCAGGGTATAGTGCCGCTAGAGCATGATATTCTTAGTGAATGTATCGAAAGTTACTTTGAGCAATCTGAGCAGCTAAAAACACGCCTTTGGTTTGCAACCGACACAACAGAAGGTAGCGCAAAAGCATGTGGTCTATTTTTACAAGTGCTTCCAGTTGATAAACAAAAATCAATTGAAGACTTTGCACACCTAGAAGCATTAAGTAACACGATTAAAAATGAAGAGTTGTTACACTTAGATGCGAACACTGTTCTTACACGTCTTTATCACGAAGATAATCCTCGCGTATTTGAACCTCAAGCGATTAAATTCAAATGTGGTTGCAGTCGTGATAAAACAATTACTGCACTTGTTAATATTGGACAAGAAGAACTACTCAAAGATGTAGCTGAGAAAGGGACTGTTAACATTAACTGCCATTACTGTTTAAAAGAGTATGTTTTTAACGAACAAGACATAAAAAGCATTTTCAACTAAATGTTCAGCTTCATCTATATATAGTAATTAAAGCCGCAAAATATGCGGTTTTATATTATAAAAAGATGATACCGGTGTCATATTTTCTGCTAATTTCATGACACCGGTATCATTGAAATTATTCATGTTTTTTCTTAAATATATGTGTTTTTAGGGGCTTTACGGGCTCGAATATCTTAAAACCTTCTGTTACTATAATTTCAGTTTAAGGGCACTGATAACCCCAGAGCTATCCGTTCAAACTCTCACACATAGTTAGGTATAAACATGACTACAGGCGCTACACGTTTTGTCGATTTAACCGCAGCTGAACTTGTCGAGCATGCGATCCGCCGTGGCGAAGGTACTTTAGCCGCAAATGGTGCTTTTGTTGCAATTACAGGAAAACGAACTGGCCGTTCACCAAAAGATCGTTTTATTGTACAAGAAGCGACAACTCAAGATGACATTCAATGGGGCAACGTTAACCGCCCATTTAATGCAGAAAAATTTGACGCATTATGGGCTCGCGTAGAAGCACATGTTCAAAGTAATGACCACTTCACCTCTCACCTAGAAGTTGGCGCTGACCCTGAGCATTATTTACCTGTAGTCGTAACTACAGAAACAGCGTGGCACCATATTTTTGCCAAAAACATGTTTATCGAACCACAAAACTATAACGCCTCAAACTTACCACAATGGCAAGTAATGAACGTTCCTTCGTTTGTATGTGAGCCGGAACGTGATGGCACAAATAGCGATGGCACCGTTATTATTAACTTTGCACAGCGTAAAGTATTACTAGCAGGTATGCGCTACGCCGGTGAAATGAAAAAATCGATGTTTTCTGTACAAAACTTCCTACTACCAGCAAAAGGTGTATTACCAATGCACTGTTCTGCTAACGTTGGTGAAGCAGGCGATACAGCATTATTCTTCGGTTTATCTGGTACGGGCAAAACAACTCTTTCAGCAGATCCTACTCGCTTTTTAATTGGTGATGACGAACACGGTTGGGCACCTGGAAGCGTGTTTAATATTGAAGGAGGTTGCTATGCTAAATGTATCGACCTGTCACAAAAGAACGAACCTGTAATTTGGAATGCAATTCGCTTTGGTACTATTTTAGAGAATGTAGTGCTAGATGAGAAGGGCGTTCCAGATTTTAACGATACTAGCCTTACTCAAAACAGCCGTGCAGCATACCCACTTGAACACGTTGAAAAACGTAAAGTAGAAAACCGCGCAGGCGAACCAAAAGCAGTTGTATTTTTAACCTGTGATGTAAGCGGTGTATTACCACCGGTATCTGTTCTTAGCGAAGAAGCGGCTGCTTTTCACTTCTTAAGTGGATACACAGCTAAAGTTGGCTCAACTGAGATTGGCTCTACTAGCGATATTGAATCAACATTCTCAACCTGTTTTGGTGCACCATTTTTCCCACGCCCTGCTGGGGTTTACGCTGAGCTTCTTATGAAGCGTGTACGCGAGTTTGGCGCTAAAGTGTACCTTGTGAATACAGGTTGGACTGGCGGCCCTTACGGTACAGGCAAGCGCTTTGATATTCCAACGACTCGCGCTGTAATTGATGCTATTGTATCTGGTAAATTAACAGGCGTTGAAACTCAACATATTGATGTTTTAAACCTAGATGTGCCAGTTGCCGTTCCGGGTGTAGATACAAACTTACTTAACCCTATTAATACGTGGGAAGATAAAGCTAAATACAATGAATATGCAGCAAAACTTGCCGTAGACTTCACTGAGAACTTTGCTAAGTACGACGTATCAGATGATATAAAAAATGCAGGACCTAAAGCTTAAATAAACTTTAAGATTGTATTTTAACGCCAGCCTTGAGCTGGCGTTTTATTTTTTAAATATGCATTGTAAGAAGTGCGACAAAATGTCGCACTTTTCTTCTCTAAAACACTATAAAATACCTAATAATTATTGTTTAAGTACACTCACTTATTACGGCTACTTTATTCATGCTTCCAAAGCTTTCTTGGCAAAAGATATTTAGACGATTACACCTTTATTTAGGTTTATCAATAGGGTTTTTACTCACTGTTATTGCATTATCTGGCTCAGTATTAATATATTACCCACAAATAGATTCACAACTGAACCTCACTAAAGTAAATATAAAGCATACAGACAAAGTCGACTGGGATTTGGCATACAAAAACTTAAAAACGGCTTTTCCAGATAAGTATGGACCCTGGCGGCTTGAGGTAACAGATGACAATTCAATCATACCGGCTCGTTACTATAACCCTGTAGAAACACAAAATCGTGAATTTGCAACCTTAATGATTTGGCTCTCAAATGATAAATATAAAGTAATTCGAAAAGATTACTGGGGCGATTATTTTGTTACATGGTTATATAACCTGCACTTTTCATTACTCACAGGAAGTACCGGCATTATAATTGTGGGGTATATAGGCATTGCCACATTAACCCTTCTCATATCTGGGTTATTAGCATGGTGGCCAAAAAAAGGTCAATGGATAAAATCGTTAAAATTTAAACGTCGCAGTTCTAAAATAGGCCTACTTTATGATTGGCATAAATTAATTGGTTTAAGCTTGTGCATCCCATTATTAGCTCTAACGATTACAGGGATTATGCTTGCTATTCCAAAGCAGACAGATCCTATATTAATCGCTCTAGTTAGCGATATAAACTCCCCTTTAAAAACACAAATACAACCGAGTAAACAATCCAATATTCCTTTATCGCAAGCGATACTAATAGCTAAAAAAGCATTACCGAGTGCACGTTTAGCTTGGATTGAAACACCATCAAACTTAAATGCGATTTACAGATTTAGATTTCAAACTGTAAACGATCCTTCTTATCGCTTTCCACATAGCTATATAGAGGTTAATGCTCTTACAGGGAAGTTAGAGAGCATGTTTAATATAGATAAACAAAGTACGGCTAGTAAAATTAAAAACTGGATACACCCTCTACATGACGGCAGCACTGGCGGTAACATTTTAAAAGTCATTTGGTTGTTGAGTGGCTTCGGATCTGCAGCATTGTTCTTTATTGGCATATATAGATGGTTAATTAGAACTAAGAGAATATAAAGTATATGGCCTTAGTTAATCTTAGGGTTAAAAATTAATAACGCTCAGTACATATGAAATTAAAGCAGCCCCTAACCGCTTATCTGGCTATAAAACAATTAATGAATGCTGGTAGATAACGTGGCTAGTTTACACAGGCACTCCATAAGTACTATTAAATATCATGCCCTTTAGATTTAAGTTCATGTGTAAAACCTCTGTATCAATCTCTACCTAACTATTTTCATTCTCTTCAATTAACCTGCCAAAAACTGCATATAAAGGCTTAGAGGTCATGTTCAATACTTATAAACAAGAACAGATAGTTAAAGCTTTTATATTAGGTCAGATGTTAAACCAGTTGGTATTATTTACCCACAGTACAAATGCTACCACTCATTGTTGAGCGAAGGTTTTTTATGCTTTTTACGGGAGTCGCAACGCTCGCCCGACCTACGAGATGGGGGTTGATGTGAGCGAATGTTAATTACGCGTATTTTACTTTTCTGCAGACGTAAAAAAGCCCGACTATTATTAGTCGGGCTTTCTACAATGTGAGGTCGGTGCGCTACGCAGTAGGATGTCGTAGTGACCACAGCGGTGGAGAGCCACAGTGAAATGCTACACTATCTTTGCGTCGGGAGTCGCTACGCTCGCCCGCCCTACGTGATGGGTGTTGATGTGAGTGTATATTAATTGTGCACATTTCACTTTTCTGCAGACGTAAAAAAGCCCGACTATTTCTAGTCGGGCTTT
>NZ_BADY01000115.1:0-15430 GCF_000241185.1 Pseudoalteromonas sp. BSi20495 | reverse complement strand
TTGTTAAATAATAGCTCTATCGGACTATTATCTGTGCTTTGTCACTTATATCCTTCACCAATCCTCGCTACAATAACGTCATCCAATTAAGTGTTTTTTTCAGTCAAGATTCAGTACGAATAAACTAACCTACTGAGTATCTGCACAAGAAGTGATTTACGTAATCTTCTGCACAAACATAATACTTATTTAGCTAAAACAACGGAAAAAGGAAATTGTTTTAATGGCTCTAACAACTGTTATTCTTGCTGCGGGTAAAGGTACTCGCATGCGCTCTGCTCTACCTAAAGTTTTGCACAAAGTTGCAGGTAAACCAATGGTACAGCACGTTATTGATAATGTGATGGCATTAGGTGCAACGACTACAAACTTAGTTTATGGACATGGCGGCGAACTATTACAACAACAACTTGCCGATAACGATGTAAATTGGGTACTCCAAGCAGAACAACTCGGTACTGGCCACGCAGTAGCGCAAGCCAACTCTCATATTAACGATGAAGACACAGTATTGATTTTATACGGCGATGTACCGCTAACAAAACAATCAACACTAGAGCGTTTATTAGCCGCAACACCTAAAAATGGTTTAGCGGTATTAACGGTAAATTTGGTAAACCCAAATGGCTATGGTCGAATGCTTCGTGCCGGTGGTAAGTTAGTCGGTATTGTTGAGCAAAAAGATGCAAGCTCAGAGCAGTTACTTATTAACGAAGTAAATACAGGCATTATGGCTGTTAACGGTAAGCTATTAAAAACATGGTTGGGTAACTTATCTAACAATAATGCACAAGGCGAGTACTACTTAACAGATATCGTTGCAATGGCGCACAGTGAAGGTGTAGAAATTACTTCAGCTCAGCCAGACCATGCAATGGAAGTTGAGGGCGCAAATAACCGCGTACAACTTGCTGGTCTTGAGCGTGCTTACCAAGCATGGCAAGCGCAAGAGTTAATGTTAAATGGTGCAACACTTGCTGATCCTGCGCGTATTGATGTGCGTGGAACAGTTACCACCGGTGAAGATGTACTTATTGATATAAACGTTATTTTTGAAGGTAATGTAACCCTTGGTAGCAATGTACAAATTGGCCCTAACTGTGTCCTTAAAAATTGTACCATAGGCGATAACGTGGTAATAAAGGCAAATACCTTAATTGAAGATGCAAGCGTTGCCGCACAGTGTACGTTGGGTCCTTATGCTCGGCTTCGCCCTGGTGCTGTAATGGAAGAAGACTCACACATTGGTAACTTTGTTGAGATGAAAAAAACCCGTTTAGGTAAAGGCTCAAAAGCCAACCACTTAAGTTACTTAGGTGATGCTGAAATTGGCGAAAAAGTGAATATTGGCGCTGGTACTATTACCTGCAACTACGATGGTGTTAATAAATCAAAAACTATTATTGGCGATAATGCTTTTATTGGTTCTAATTCATCACTTGTTGCCCCAGTAAATATAGGTGCAACTGCAACAATTGGTGCAGGCTCGGTGATAACCAGTACCGTTGAAGATGACCAATTAGCAATAGCACGCTCTAAACAGCGTAATTTAACAGGTTGGAAACGCCCAGTTAAAAAATAATAAGCCAACACCTTTTTAAAGCGAGTTATATACTCGCTTTTTATTGCCGAAAGGCAACGTCAAAACCAAATAAAAAGCATTCTATCAGGTAATAACCACACTCTTATCCAAATGAACTCTGCAGAGTTTGTAGACTACATTATCTCTGTAAAGATGAAGCAAGGTAAATCTCGTTCAGAAGTGGTTGATTGGCTTGATAAGTTACTGGAAGAGCATAATTCACTATCAAGTAAATGGAAACGAATTAAAGATCCTTTGAAAGCAGGGGCTGGTCTATATCCTCTATTTGATGATATTAAAGCTTTAGTCATTATTGCAGAAGTAATGAAGCGCCAAGGTAATACGTTTGGTAAGTTTAAAATCAAAATATATAATGGCTCCCCCGCTATTATAATCACTTCTTACCCTGGTATCAGAGCTCATTTAACTGGAACTCATTATTTAGCAAGTAATCCTAGGCTTTTTACTATCGGCGTAGGCAAGCTAGAAGCCTCTAAAGCAATGAAAGGAGGCTTTGTAGTTAGTTTATTAATTTCAGTTACATTCCACAGTGTAGATTTGTTTTTAAATGATCAAAAAACATGGCATGACTTAGTCGCAGGTATAGCTGTCGATATGGCAGTTGTTGGAGCTGCTATAGCTACAACATTTGCAGTTACTTATTTTGCAACCGCTTTTGCTGGGGTCATTATTGTTACTACTGCTGCAATACCTCTCCTTATTGTTGTCAGTGTAGGTATAGCTTTTACTGCCTTAACTATGGTTTTTTCAACAGATCCTATAGCGGATGCCATTGCTTATAAGTTGCGAGAACTTGAAAGCAATCTTCGCTCTGAGATTATTGAGGTTAATAAAAAATTAGAAAAGGGTTTTAGTGAAGATCCTTATGCTTTTTTAACTTTCTGTTTGGAGTTCCAACAATAAATCTTAATCGTAGTAAAAATGAGTACAATTGATGTCTATTTTAGAATGGCAAAAATCTGAAGAACGCTTTTTAGAACAAACTCTCGAGCATAAGCTAACAGTTGTTATAGGCTTGGTTGTTTTTGTATTATTCTCAATGACTTTATTTTATTTCTCTTATTACGGGTTTGTTGAAAATGTTTATTTTGATGACTCGCTTTATTATATTAGAGAAAGTGGCCTGTTGGCTCCAATAATAGCAATGACACCGTTTCCTGTGCTTATGACAATTGCCGGTTTTCAAAAGGTATTCAATTTTCACAACGAGAAAACAATAAAGCTAATGGTAAAACTTATGCTTTGGGCAATTCCTCTATATATAACTTTATCTATTACTAATAGTTTTTATATCGAGTCTAAATTAACAGGGAAGGGTTATAGTTTTTGTCATTGGTATACTAGTCCATCTTTTAGAGGTCCTGATGTTTGGCTAAAAAACGATGAGTTATGCTTACAAGATGGCTCTGTCATAATCAGTGATATAGCCGATTGGTTCGAGCAAAAAAACCAACAAGGTATTGAACCCTCTGTTGATGAGCTAAAAGAGTTTATAAAAGAAACTAGAAAAAGTCGTGATGATTATACTAATTATAAGTAGTGAAAAGTCACCATTAAAGAGTAATAAGCTAACATCTATGTAGAACTATTTCATGGCTCACTTTTATGCAACCGAGGAGCTGTGTTTATTGCGGTCTAGTTGATGAATATAAGTTGAAACAGAAATGAGCTATAACTAATGCCTATTTTAGAATGGAAAAAAGCAGATAAAAAGTTATCTCTTGCAAATATGAAAGAATTAGCATCTGTTTTTTTCTTGTTAATTGTTAGTGGGGGACTGTGCTATAAAATAGCCTTAAATTTTTTTTCCGAAGTGGAAACAATATTTTTAGTTAGTCGGCCTCAATTTTTTATCAAAGAGCAAGCCACCATACTGCTATCTTTTTTATTATTACCTTGCTTATTTCTAACGTTTTTATCGACTTTACAGCGCTTTTTGGGGTTTGATATAAAGTTAACTTTAATTAATGCATTTAAAAGTGCAGTTGTAGGTTTAATTGTTTTATTAATTCTATCAATCCCGACGAATCTTGTCATAGAGTCTAATTTAAAAAGCCAAGGTTACACTTATTGTAGTTGGTATACTGGACCCTCACTTCGAGCGCCTGATGTTTGGCTAAAAAACGATGAGTTATGCCTACAAGACGGTTCTATAATAATTAGCGACATAGCCGATTGGTTTGAAATGCATAATGAAAAAGGCATTGAGCCAACGCTTAATGAGCTTGAAGTTTTTATACAGAAAACTAGAGCAGAGTATAATCGCTAAAATTAAAACAAGATTGCTTTAGCCGTTTTTATTTAAAAACCAGATAATCTAGTCAATTACACAAGAGATTTTTTGTTTTCCAACGGTAAACCTGAATCGTAGTGGGTTGGCTAGAAAGCGTACTCGAAAGATCAACACGCTCTAGGCATACTATTTTTCTTGATTTATAACTCCCTCTTTTCCCCCTCATGGCTTTTAAAAGGCACCAAATATCTTTATAGCCGATCATAAGCTGTTTTAACCAGATAGCCTTATCTGCCATTATTCCCTTTTATCCTCCTATAAAGCCACCCATCACCTAATTTACCAAGCTCACATTATCGCTTTACAATTTTTGCAGATCAGGAGGATAAGATGAAAATAATATTGGGTGTTATTTGCAAAATATATGTGCTGTTCGTGATGGTTATATCTTCAGTGAGTGAAGCAAAACAGTTTACAGAAAAATTACAGTTTGATAGTCAAATTCGTATTAATGGGCAAAATATAAAAGGGACGAATCAAGCAATTTTTGCAACTAAAAATACTTCATCTCTTTTCTCGGCTCTGGATGTAAGTTTAGAAGGTGAAGGGTTGCGTTTTGCGGCAACTGCTAACGTATATAAAGAAGGTGGGACGAGTGAAACCGATTTTACTATTTCAGAAGCGTTCTATGATTTTAGTACGGAAAATTGGTTTTTATCTGTAGGGAAAAAGAAGCTTGATTGGGATGTTGCCTATGGATTTAGACCATTGGACATGTTTTCTCCAACTGACTCATTAGCGATATATACAGCAGTACCCCCTGGTGTGTTAATGATAACGGGGGACTACTTTACTGAATCAGGAAATATCACTGTGATTTGCAATGAAACGAAACCTGATTATCTTGAACGAGGTATTAAAGTAGCACAAAGTTACGGTTGTGGTGGGCGCTATTATCAATTCTTTGATGGTTATGAAGCGCAAGCAATAGCGCACTATGACGATAAACTGGGCTTTAGAATTGGTGGAAGTACCCTTACAGTAATAGGTGATAGCTTAGAATTACATAGTTCATTACTCTGGCAGCAAAACTATCGTTCGCCTAAAGTTACTCAACTGTATAAAAATACTTTATTTGCATATGATAATGTTGAAACAATTTGGCGCAAAGGCAGTTTGCAAGCTTTAGTGGGTTTTAACTACAGTTTTTCGATGGGGGTAACAGCCATTGTAGAATACTGGCATGATGGTCGAGCACCAAGTGACAAGCAATGGCGATCATTAATTGCACGCGCTAATAATGGAGGTGTTCAAGATCATCAATTGAGATTATATCGAGCTCACTTTTCGACACAAAATCTATTCAGGGATAGTGTGATGGTGCATTTGAGAACATCTAATTCTACCTGGCAACCTTCGATGACATGGTTAACAAACCCTCAGGATAACAGCATGTTAATAAATAGTGAGCTGTGTTACTCTGGTTTTAAAAATGGTCGTCTCTGTCTCGGCTATAGGAGCTATGCTGGCGGAAGCGAAACAATATATGAGCAGCTAAGCCATCAAAAAACTGGATATTTTAGCGTCGAAATTAAGTTGTAATTTAATGCCTTTTATTAAACCATTCTCAGGATCAGAAAGCTGGGTGAGTAATTTAAAGCTCGCTGTAGTCTGTATTTCACTTGGGTTACTGATTCACTTTATTGGGTGGGCTAAGTATCCTGTTATTTCAATTATGATCTCTCTTGGAGTCGGGTTCAGTATTCGCTTATGCCGTAAATGGTTAAAGCGGCATTATCCACAAATGAATCTTGCCTTGCAGTTTTTCTTAGCTACTCTTTTTTCTTTTATTGTGTGGGGACTGACGCCACTCTTATTAGGTGTTGTGAAAAGCACTGGTGGCTATATTGGTGATTTACAACAATATGTAGGTATTTTTCTGATTGGCAGTTTTATTATGGTGGTGGTGAGTTTTACATACTATCGAAGTGCACAAGCACAGAATTTAAAACAATCGTTAGCGCAAGTTGAATTAGAGCAAATAAAGAAAGATAAAGTGCTGTTAGAAACTCAATTAAGGTTACTACAATCTCAAATTGAGCCGCACTTTTTATTTAATACACTCGCTAATATTCAAGCATTGATAGCTGTTGATACTAAACAGGCGAATAAGATGTTAGCCGCACTTTCGGCTTTATTGAGACAAAGTTTAGATAGGACTAGGTCTGAGTGGTTAACCCTCGGCCATGAATTACGTTTTAATAAAGCTTATTTGGCCATACAGAAAATACGTTTAGGGGGTAGACTTAATATTCACTATGACGTAACGGATAAAATAACCGATGATATTTTGTTTCCTCCAATGTTACTTCAACCTCTCATAGAAAATGCCGTTACACATGGTATAGAACAGTTAACATCGGGTGGAGAATTGACTCTATTAGTCAAAAAGGAAGAAAATAACTTATTAATACGCATTACGAATAATACACCTAATGAAGGCAGTAATCACAAAGGCACACAAGTTGGGATGAACAACGTAAAAACCAGATTACAACAATTGTATGGTGAACAAGCCAGCCTTTTATTTGATCACAGTCAGGCGGGTATTGTGACCGTCACTATGGAGGTTCCCTTAAATGTCTCACCGAGTTAAAGTTGTTATTGCTGACGATGAGCCCATTTTGCGTACACATTTGAAAATGATGTTAGAAGAGGTTTGGCCTGAAATCGATATTGTTGGTCAAGCAGCTAATGGTGAAGAAGCTTTAGCACTGACCGAGGCATTTACACCTAAGGTTGTATTTTTAGATATTAATATGCCAGGAATGGATGGTTTAGAAGTTTCTAAAAAACTATGTGATGATGACTCACCCCCCATTATGGTTTTTGTAACTGCTTATAATGAATATGCAGTTACTGCATTTGAGAACCAAGCAATTGACTATCTTTTAAAACCTTTAGAAAAAATAAGGCTTGAAAAAACCGTACAGCGAATAAAAAAGCTTTTGTCATCCGAAAGCACTGAGACTAGTCAACAAACACAGTTACAGGCTATGTTCTCCCAGTTAATGCAGAGTAATAGCCTAGCATCATCTAATGCGTATTTAAAGTGGATTAAAGCAAGTAAAAACAATCATATATATATGATTGATGTTGATGACGTAGATTATTTTATCGCCGACAATAAGTACACCGAAGTTACTGCTGGGCAACAGAAGCATTTAATAAAAACATCTATTACTCATTTAGAAAGTGAGTTAGAGCCTGATACTTTTTGGCGCATTCATCGTAATTGTATTGTTCGAGTTGACACTATTGATCATGTATCTAAAGATGATTTAGGTCATGTCTATATATACTTGAAAGGGAGTGATGAAAAACTTTCTGTGAGTAGAAAATATCACCATTTATTTAAGCAGATGTAACAGAAAAAATAACCAACCATTATTGAAGCGGATTTACCTCTTTTTTGATTGTATTGAGTGCGCTCTAATCACTATCATAATTCAACTTACTAATTTGATCGCTCCCCTAAAAAAGGACTACAAAGTATATTCATCATTACTATTTCCCGTTTATCTCCCTATTCAACCGATTATCGCCTGCCTAACATTCTATTGTGATTGTTTCTTAAGATATGTTCATCAACAGAAACAATACAGGATAACGATAATGAACCAATTTTCTACGATTAAAAAAATGCTTTTAGGCGTTGTACTAGCAAGCTCTTCAGTTACTGCAAGTGAAATCCCAGCGCATGTTATTACAGCATATCAACAGGGACTTACTGGCTCCCAAGAGCAAAATCAACTTGCTGTGAACGCGCTTTCTGAACTCAACAATAAAGCATCAAATCCCGTTGTTTTAGCTATGTTAGGAAGTGCTGAAACAACGCAGGCACGATACACCAGTCAACCTTGGCAAAAAATGAAATTCGCAGAAGCCGGCATTGCGAAATTAAATAAAGCAATTAAGCAAGTTAAAGGAATGCCATATCCACTTAAAGCAAGCGTTTATGTGACTGCTGGCTGTACCTTTGCGCAGGTACCAAAAATGATGAATCGTGCTGAACATGGTGCTCATTTATTAAATCAAGTATTGGCCGATAGTGATGGATTTTCAAAGTTAGATAAACAGCTAAAACAATCAACTTATAGATGTGCCGCATTGGCTGCAAATAAATTAGAAGATCAAACTAGAGCGAAATTATTCATCGAAAAGTCTGACGCTCTAGCGCGCCTTTCAAAGGCTGAAAAAGGATAATTGTAATGCTTAAATTTTCGAACATTGTTAAGTCTTACAAGACTGGAGAAGTCGTCGTCGACGCATTAAAAGGCGTATCTGCTGAGATAAAAAAAGGGGAAACTGTTGCATTATGTGGCCCTTCAGGTAGCGGGAAATCAACACTTTTAAATATTTGTGGCTTGCTTGACGATGACTATAAAGGTGAAATTTGGCTTGCAGGTAAAGCAGTCTCAAAAGATAAAAAAGTAATGACACAAATTCGTCGTGAAAAACTAGGATTTATCTTCCAGAGATATAATTTGATCCCAGTGATGTCTGTTTATGAAAACGTGGAGTATCCACTTTTAATGCTTAATATGAATAAGCGAGAAAGAATGGATAAAGTTGTTGATATTATTAATAAAGTTGGTTTAAAAGGTCATATATCTAAACGCCCAGATCAATTATCAGGTGGTCAACAGCAGCGTGTTGCTATTGCTCGAGCATTGGTTAAGCGACCTGAGATTGTGATTGCGGATGAACCCACCGCAAATTTAGATACATCGACCGCGAATATGGTCATTGATCTGATGCGTGATTTAGGCAATGACCTAGGTTGTACCTTTATTGTAGCAACACATGACCACCGTATGACAGATCGCTGTCATCGTGTTTTAAATCTAGCTGATGGTAATTTATCGGTATTTAATCCATATGAAACTCATAGGAGAGCAGGATAATGCGTTGGCTCTCATTTGCATTTTTTAACGTTTGCCGAAATGGTAGGCGTTCATTATTCACAATATTAGTTGCTGCAGTTGCCGTTGCCGCTATTTTAACGACGAGTGGCTTTGCCTTATTTACTTATCAATCACTAGCAGAAAAAGCGGCTAGAGATGAAGGTAATTTTATTATTACACATCAAAAATTTCTAAAAGAAGAAGAAGATACACCGCTGCAATATGGTTTATCTGATATTGAAAAGTTAATAGCTCAACTTGAAACCAACGAAGACATTAAAAGTGTATTGCCACGCATAAACTTCAATGGTCTTGTATCTAACGGTGAAAAAAGCTCAATTTTTATTGGTCTGGGTGTAGACCCCGAAGAGTTTATGGTTAAAGGGCCTTTTTTAACAATGTTAGAAGGTAAAGCATTATCAAACTTTGGTAATGAAGATGAAGCAGAAGTTGTATTAGGTAAGGAGCTAGCACGCAACTTAAAGGTGACTGTGGGGGATTATATTACGCTCATGTCGACAACGACAGATGGTGCGTTGAATGCGATGGATTTTACAATAAGGGGTATTTATACGACAGGTGTGCCAGATTTAGATAAGCGACAGCTCTATGTGAAACTATCAGATGCGCAATCATTGTTATATACCGAGAAAGTCAGCTCATTGTCGGTTTACTTATTTGACATAAGTAAAACACAACAAACAGTTTTAGATTATCAGAAGCGTGACCAGTCATTGGAGTTTACACCTTGGTGGAAGCGCGCATTCTATTATCAGTCAGTAAAAGATCTTTATAACCGTATTTTTGGCCTGTTAGGTGGAATTATGGTGTTACTTGTGTTCTTCTCAATTTCAAATACGATGGCAATGACTGTTAGTGAAAGAACCCGTGAAATAGGGACTGTATCGGCAATGGGCTCTTATCAATGGGAAATTATTCGTAACTTTGTATTAGAGTCAAGCATGATAGGGTTCATTGGCGCGGCGTTAGGTATTGTTGCATCTGCCTTCATTGCTTGGGGATTGGTTTATTTAGGTTTAGAAATGCCACCACCGCCAGGTAGCAATCAGGGTTACCCTTTAACCATTACTTTCTCATGGGAAGTAGCAGGTATTGTATTACTTACTATGGTATTGGTATGTGTATTAGCGGCACTAAAGGCTGCATATAAAGGCAGTTCAAAATCAATTACAGAGGCGCTAAGTCATGTTTAAATTTAAAAATATCATATCTATCTGTGCGCTGTTGCTTATTTCTGTATCAGCTGTTGCGCAAACTGTAAATGAACAATACGAAGGTGGATTTGATCTGCAAGCAGCTCTTGTCAACGTTGATGCTTATCGAAGTGAAGCTGAGTCAGTAAAAATTTCGGCAACAGTCAGTGCATATAATAAAGAGAAGCTAAAAAGTGAAAAGCAATATGATGTTTATTCATCTATCAATAAACAATCACTTGTTGTTTTTAAAACGGCTTCAGAGCAAGGACAAAAGGTCTTGATGAAGGAAAATGATTATTGGATGTTCATGCCGAAAAGCCGACGACCAATACGCATAACCCCTTTACAAAAATTATTGGGGGAGGCATCACTGGGCGATATTGCGACACTTAGTTGGAGTCAAGATTACGATATAGAGTCTTATGAAACGAATGAAGCTGTCATAGTGTTTAATTTAACGGCTTATTCAGAAAAGGCGAGCTATCAAAAAATTCAACTTACCGTTGATAAAGCCGATTTATTTCCATTGCAAGCAGAGTTGTATCTTCGTTCTGGCAAACATGCCAAAACGGCTACCTTTGAAAGAGGTGAGAGAAACAACAAAGTTAAAGTGATTTCTATGTCGTTAATCGATCAAATGCAGCCAGGTAAAAAAACAGTGATTGCTTATGATGAAATTAAGCCAATTGATGTACCGCAAAAGTTATTTAATCCGCAAATATTAATTCGCAGTGATTTAAATAGCCTTTTAACTGAGTGAAAGGCTAAAAACTTGGAACTACAATTAAATGAGCATCAAATCGATACTTGGCAAACCTCTTCAAGTTTGTTTGAACAAAATAATGCGCTTTCAGATCTTGATGTACAGTTAAGTGTGTCAGATAAGCTGGTGGCCAACTAAACTTGGCCACTGATTTTAGTGTAAGCCATTATCGCTTGTTTGATTTGTATTATTGCAACGTTAGTTTAAATTGCTCTTTATAGCGTCTAGATAGGTTTAGTACTTTACCTGTTGTTAGTTTTATTTCACTGTCGCCACTGGGTAGTGGTGTAATGGACTCCACTTTATCGAGTTTTACGCCATGGCTGCGGTGAATTCTACAAAACCCCTGCACTTCAAGTTGTTTACTTAATGCTGTAAGCGTTGCCCTTAACGGATATATACGTGAGCCTATATGTAGGTTTACATAATTACCCGACGATTCAAGCCAATCAACATCCTCTATTTTTATAATGAATTCCTTACCGAGCTTTTTAACTAATAAGCGATTTATGGTCGATGTTGTTTGCTGCTCACTTTCTTCAATTGAAGAAGCTTCACCTAGTAACTGCTGCACCACATATTGATATACTTTGATAAGTACAATAAAAAACACAAAGCTTATAGCGTCTTTCTGGTATTCATAAATAAGCTCAAACCAACTAAGTCCAAAGTTGTAAGACCCATCATTCAACAAATATATGAATTTACGAACCCCTACCATAATACCAACGTGTAACACGCTAAATATAATAGAGGCACCAAAGTACATACCTAATGAGGCCGTAATATTTTGCCAATTAAAAGGTAAGTATCTTAAAAACCAAATTAAAATAGGGAATATAAGCAAAGTACTCAAGGCACTTGAATACTCCCAAACAAATGGCTCCCACATTAAAAAAGTTAAAGCGCCTTCTCTTTGGGCTTCCATTATTTGGGTTGTAGCGTTTACTGTATTATTAATTAATACGTAAGCACACAGTAATACTGATGCGTAAATGCTTTGAAAACGTTGAAAGTGCTGTAGGTTCATAAATGTATGCTTATTGCTGATGTGGCACGCTTATCCCTGTATACCACCTTTTATCACTATTGCCTGTAATATAAGCACTTGTAGATAGTTTTAGCGAGAGCTTTAGGTATGAATAACGCATAAAATTCATAAAGTAGTAAAAGCATGAACACTCAAACACAACAACCTTCATTAGTTAATTCGCGTAAATATTATCTTGATTGGCTTAGGGTAATCGCATTTGTGTCGCTAATTTTTTATCACATTGGCATGTTGTATAGCGAAAACTGGGGATTTCATTTTAAAAGTAATTACACATCACAGTATGTTGAATATTTAATGTTGGTGTTTTCACCTTGGCGTATGTTGCTCATTTGGTTTATATCGGGCGTAGCACTGCGTTTTATGATTGATAAAATAAGTGGCTTTAAGTCTTGGTTACATTTCACTTTATACCGCTCTACTTTTTTACTATTACCCTTGCTGGTGGGTTTATGGTTAATAGTGCCTTTACAGCTGTTTGCAGAAATGTCGCAGCACGGTGTTATTGATATTAGTTATTGGCAATTTTATTTAGCTTTTATAGAGACTAACAATACGCTTTTTATCAATTATCAGTCTGGGGTGTGGCCGCATGTGGATGTAAATCACTTATGGTATTTGCGCTCGTTGTGGCAATTTATGCTGATCATTATTGTTTTAGCTCTTTTTGAACGTTTGCCCTTTATTGCGCCTTTAAAAACATTTGTTAAAGCGGGTATGTCATTTGGGTTTTTAATTACCTTGCTCACTATTGCCACACTATTTATAAGCCATTACTTAACTGGCGATTCAATCAGAGAAACTAACGGCTTAATACTGCTACTCGCAGGATACATACTTGCTAAAAACACTTACTTTTGGAAGTGCTTAAATAAAAACTTAGTATTACTAGCTTTGAGTTTTGCGGTTTTGTTTGTACTTATAATATTAAGTTATCAGAAGGTGTTTACTCTTCCTCATTTTATTTTAAGCGCTAGCTACAATATTCAACGTGTTGTAGGTGTATTTTTTGTACTTGCGCTCGCTCACCGATTTTTAAATTTTAATACCTACTATTTAAAGCAGCTCAATGCATGGGTGTTTCCCTTTTATTTATTGCATCAAAGCATTTTGATTATTTTGTGTTTTTTACTGCAACCTTTAAGTTTAGGGACTGTTGTTGAGCCATTTATCATTATTATAGGAACTTGGTCTCTCTGCGGGGTTATAACATGGAGTATTACACGTATTGATGTACTTAGACCTTTGCTAGGAGTTGCAATTAAACGAGAGTATTCCCCGAGTGCAAAAATGCTTGGTTATACGGCCGCTTTAATTTTAATTACTCCGCTAGCGTATAAGCTAATTACTTAGGCTAAGAGGCTGTATTAAAACTGCCATAATCTTGTCATGCCTGTGTGTTGATATTTAGCAAATACAATACTAAGGAAAATCATATGTTTAAAAAATCAATTATTGCGCTGTCACTTATATCTATTCTTACTGGTTGCGCACTTGATGGTGACGATGGTCAAAACGGCTCTCAAGGATTACAGGGAGAACAAGGCGCAAATGGCATTAATGGGATAAATGGTGTAAATGCTAATTCAGCATTAAATATTAACCTTGTGGGTAGAGGTGTACTAAATGCACAAAGCCCAGAAGGTGCGGCTGAAATAGTTGCATACCAAGCATCTAAAAAATGGATTTACGCTATTAACAGTTCAGGCGATGACGCTGTTGTTGATATTTTACCCGCCGACACCTTTGATACTGCCGCACTCGTTAAAGATAACGAAGGGGTTATCAGCGCCACAAATTTAACGTCCGTTATTACGTTGTCTTTAAACGAGCATACCCAAGGCGATGCAAACAGCATTGCTATTGATGAAAATAATAATTTACTAGCGGTCGCAATGGCTGCTAAAAGCACGGGTGATGCAGGTCAAATTGCTTTTTACGATATAAGCGGCGACTCACCTGTATTTATTAAAAATGTTACAGTCGGATTTTTACCAGACATGGTGACGTTCACCCATGATGGCGCAAAGGCAGTGGTTGCTAACGAAGGTGAACCAAGTGGCGACTACAGCGTAGATCCTGAAGGTTCTATTAGTATTATCGATATAACAAATAATGTAATAGCCGATACAGCAATAAATATTGATTTTAAAGCCTATAACAACAAACAAACCGAACTAGAAGCGCAAGGGGTAGTTTTTGCAAACCCAAATGGTCGTACTATTAACGGTAATCTAATAAATACCACAGTAGCTATGGATTTAGAGCCCGAGTACGTTCGCATTTCTAAAGATAACAAATATGCTTATGTATCTATTCAAGAAAACAATGCACTTGCAATAGTTAACCTACAAGACAACAGTCTTGAGCTAAAAGGCTTAGGCTTTAAAGATTGGTCAAGCTTACAACTTGATGCCTCAGATAAAGATGGCGGTGTTAATTTTAAATCATACCCAGGGCTCTATGGTATGTACCAGCCCGATACTATCTCAAGCTTTAGTTGGAAAGGCGCTAACTTTATAGTTACTGCCAACGAAGGTGACGCAAGAGAATACTTTTTTGATACAACGGATGAAGCAGACTGTATAGCAAAGGGTGGACTTGATTACGATAAAGACGATGGCTGCTTAGCTTATATAGATGAAAGCCGCGTTGAAGACTTAACGCTTGCTAGTAACTTTGATTACTTAAATAATGACGATGATGATATTGGTCGCTTAAAAGTAACAACAATAAAAGGCGATACCAATAACGACGGACAATACGAATCGCTTTACGGCTATGGCGCACGTTCTTTTACTATTTGGGATAGCAATGGGCTGGTGGTTTTTGATTCAGGCGACGATATAGCACGTATAACAGCATCTGTGCATGGTGAATCATTTAACAATAATGAAGATGAAAACAAAGGTGACTCACGTTCAGATGATAAAGGCGCAGAGCCTGAAGCGCTGACTATTGGTAAAATTGACGATCGTACATTTGCTTTTATAGGGCTTGAGCGTATGGGCGGCATTATGGTTTACGACATTACTAATCCATACAATGTGCAATTTGAAGACTACTTCTATAATAGAGGCTTAATTAAAGGAGCGAATATTACAGGCGATTTGGCACCTGAAGGAATGGTATTCGTTTCAGCAGAGCAAAGTGCCACAGGAAACCCACTCTTAATCGTTGGAAATGAAATATCAGGCTCTATTGCCGTATGGGAAATAGCATCTAAGTAAACCTTCAATTTAAAATAAAGCTGTGTGTTGTTTGTTTAACATACAGCTTAGTTTAAACCTTACTAATACCTCATCAATAGATATATATTGTGCGTGTTTTTTAAACTAAAAGTATCCTGTAGCCCTTTATTTGTATAGCTTTCATACTAAATTCATTTAATTGTCAAAAAGCTGAAATAAAACATTGACCCCCGCTCGAATCTCCCTATAATGCGACCCCACTGAGACGGGAAACGCCGAAGCATAGCAAGGCAGCAACTACTCAGAGAGTTAAATAAAACTTCGGTTTTAAATCTTCCAAAAGAAAAGTTTAAAACTAAGTGTTGACTCGAAAAATAAAGGGTGTATTATTCGCATCCCTTGAGG
>NZ_BADY01000116.1:0-1165 GCF_000241185.1 Pseudoalteromonas sp. BSi20495 | reverse complement strand
TACACTGGGAAGGTGTAAAAACAGTGGGTGTTATTGTTTCTTATAGGAAAGAAAAAGGTAAATTAAGCAATGAGTTATGCTATAGATACTATATTAGTTCAGCGAATTTAACAGCGGAAGAGCTCGCGAGAGGAGCACGACAACATTGGCAAATAGAAAATGGATTACATTGGCGTTTAGATGTAGGATTTAAAGAAGATGAGTGTCGAATTAGGCGCGAAGGTGCAGCACCTGTACGAAGGTGCAGCACCTGTATTTGCGGGGCTGAGACACATCGCATTTAATCAGCTAAAAGCAGAAAAAAGCTTTAGTAAAGGCATGCCCGCAAAACAGAAAAAAGCTATGCGCAGTACAGCCTACCTTGAAAAGGTACTGAACGCATAGACTTTTTTCATGCTCTTGCCCTGGCGGGTTACCTGGTTGAATAAATCGTAATTCAATATTATTATTTAACGCCCACTCTGCTAATTTATGGCTAATATATTCAGGCCCATTGTCACACCTGATAGCTTTTGGCTTACCACGCCATTCTATAATTTGATTGAGTGAGCGGATAACACGCTCAGTGGGGAGCGATAAGTCAGCATCTATTGTGAGTCCTTCGCGATTGAAATCATCAATCACATTGAACAATCGACACGCTCTGCCATCAGATAATTGGTCGTGCATAAAATCCATTGACCAACATTCGTTAATGGCATCCGGTACAGCCAATGGCTCAGGCTTCTCCCTTGTTAGACGTTTTCTAGGCTTTATTCGCAGATTCAACTCAAGCTCACGGTAAATACGATAAACACGCTTATTATTCCATGTGTAGCCTTTAACATTGCGTAAATATAAAAAACATAAACCGAATCCCCAATTACGCTTACATTGGCTTAAATCCAATAGCAATGCTGCAATTTTCTCATTTTCATCAGACAGTTTTAGCGTATAGCGATAGCATGTTTTATTTATCATGAAAGTACGACAGGCTAGGGCAATACTTATTTTATTTGTGCTAACGACTTCATGTGCCAATACTTTGCGCTCAGAAGTCTTTACCACTTTTTTGCCATTGCCTCCTGAATGACCTCAGATTTTAGCCGCTCTTCAGCATACATTTTCTTTAAACGGCGATTTTCATCTTCAAGCTCTTTCATTCGTGTCATTAAAGACGCATCCA
>NZ_BADY01000117.1:0-70112 GCF_000241185.1 Pseudoalteromonas sp. BSi20495 | reverse complement strand
CATATCACGTAGGTCGGGCGAGCGAAGCGACTCCCGACGGTAAAATCACAACAAAACCCCTCAATATCTCATTCGGCCAATAAAGTAGCATTTGCTGCGTGACTCCCACCGCTGTGGGCACTACGACATCCTACTGGGTAGCGCACCGACTTTACATTGTAGAAAGCCCGACTAGAAATAGTCGGGCTTTTTTACGTCTACAGAAAAGTGAAATTCGCGCAATTAACACACGCTCACATCAACATCCATCTCGTAAGTCGGGCGAGCGTAGCGACTCCCGACGTTAAAATCACAACAAAACCTCAATATCTCAGTCGGCCATTACAGTAGCATTTGCTACGTGACTTTCTACCGCGTAGCGCACCGACCTCACATTGTAGAAAGCCCGACTGAAATGGTCGGGTTTTCTTACCTCAAAATAGCTCACTCAATTAAGCAGATTGGTGTAAGAATATATTTTCAATATCTCTTTTTTAAATTCATTACTTTAACTTTAGAGTTGTGTCTTAATTTTATCGACTCTGCTTAGTTGTTGCTCTAATCTTAATTTATGATCTGCTTAATTATGTAGTTTATAAAAATGTGACAGAACTTGTTTAGGTGAAATTAGAATAATAAGGGCTTAATAATGAGTGAAATTGAAAATCATCCGCATGGTATTTTTTGTTGGTCAGAACTTTGTACGCACAATTGGAAAGACGGTAAGGCGTTTTATACATCATTATTTGATTGGGGACATGAGGATCAACCTATTGGAGAGAACATATACTACACCATGCTACAAAAGCAAGGTGATGATATCGCTGCAATGTACGAAATGCCTAAAGAGCAAATTAGTGCAGAGATACCAAGTTATTGGTTGGCATATATTGCCGTCGATAATGTTGATGATTGTGCGCTAAAAGCGAAAGAGCTAGGTGCTGAAATTATTGCCGGTCCTCATGATGTTATGAATGCAGGTCGCATGCTTATGCTAAAAGATCCAGTAGGCGCAACTGTTGCACTATGGCAGGGGAATGATCATAAAGGTTGTAAGCGCTTAGGTGAATTGAATACGCCTTATTGGCATGAGTTAGCAACAAGAGATAGTAGAGTAAGTAGAGACTTTTACTGTGCTTTACTAGGCTGGGAAAGCGAAATAAAGCCTATGGAAGGGATGGACTACATTTTATTTTTAGTCGATGGACAACCAATTGCCGGTATGCTTGAAATGACAAGTGAATGGCCTGATGATACCCCTGCTCATTGGATGATTTATTTTGCAGTAGAGAGTTGCGATGTAATTGTTAGTAAAGCCGCTAACTTAGGCGGGCAAGTATGTGTTCCTGCAACAGACATCCCCGATGTTGGTCGCTTTAGTGTTATATGCGACCCTCAAGGTGCTGTATTTTCTGTGATCGAATCTGTTATGGGTGACGTTTAAATAGTCACATTAGCTTTAGCGTTAATTTACTCGCTAGTTTGTTATAATACTCGCCAATTAAATCGTCAGAAAGTGCAGAGAACGCAATGGAATTTGAACAAGATAGCAATTTAACCCTCCCTTTATTTCTATTAGATGAATCATTAAGTGATAGAGATTTAGAGCAGCCTGATTTTGAAATATCAATTGGACTTGATGATGAGTTACTTGCTCAAATTTGCCAAAATCCAAGTGAAGATAGCAGTGTAGCTATTACCATTGATAGTTATGAATTACTTATTACTGCCCCTTTGTATTTAAACATATTGAGCCAAGAACATGATGCGCAAATAACATTAACGCATGGGCCTCTTTTAAGTGTTGTTTTGAATACTGAAGGTCAAAAGACATTCGTTTCTCCTCAAATGGATATGATGCCCACCTTCGATTTAGGTGACGAGGACTAATGAAAAAAATAATAATAAGCATATTCGTACTAATTATTCTCAGTGGTTGTGCTTACTTAGGTAATGCACATTACGATGATTTATTTGGGCCTGAGCAAGCGCAAGAGCGTATTGTTCCGCATTCTACCTTAGCTGGCGCTGATTTTTTACAAAACGTAAAACCAGTACTCGATACCCGCTGCGTCGTTTGCCATGGTTGTTATGACGCACCTTGCCAGCTTAAGCTTTCATCTCCAGAAGGTATTGACCGAGGGTTGAGCAAAGAACTGGTTTATGATGGAACTCGATTATTAGCAACGACTCCAAGTCGCTTATTATTTGATGCAACTAATACTCAGCAATGGCGAGAAAAAAACTTTACCCCAGTACTTAATGAACGAGCGCAAACTGAAGAAGCAAATTTAGCCGGAAGTGTTTTATTTAATAGCTTGGTGTTAAAGCAAAGCCATGAACTACCAACAAATGAAGTACTAGATGATGAATTCGACTTTTCTTTAAATCGCGCTCAAACCTGCGCAACCATGGGAGAGTTTGACCGATTAGCAGATGAGCAACCTCATGGCGGCATGCCTTATGGTTTGCCTGGTGTATCACGGGATGAATTCAATCATTTACAGCAATGGCTCAAAACGGGTGGTAAAATGTCGCATATTGCGCCGCCAAGTAAATTCGAGCAAAATAAGATAAAGGGTTGGGAAGCATTTTTAAACCAAGATAGTTTAAAGTATCAGCTATCTGCTCGTTACATTTATGAGCATTGGTTTTTAGCTCATATTTATTTTACGCCTAAAAATCCACAGAGCTTTTTTAAATTAGTCCGTTCAAGCACACCTCCGGGTGAAAAAATAAAGCTAATAAATACGCGCCGCCCATATGATGACCCTAAAGTTAGCCGCGTTTATTATCGTTTTATGCAAGAGCGTACAACAATACTTTCCAAGACGCATTTACCACTTGAGCTTAATGAAGCTAAGTTACTGCGTTTGTATGATCAATTTATTGCGCCAGATTATACCGTTGCGCAAATGCCAAGTTATAAGGCTGAGTCTGCATCTAATCCATTTAAAACATTTGAAGTAATCCCTATTAATTCTAAATATCAATTTATGCTTGATGAAGCAGAGCTGATCATCATGGGGTTTATTAAAGGACCTGTGTGTCGTGGTCAAATTGCCTTGAATGTAATTAATGACCACTTTTGGGTTGCATTCGCTGATCCAGCTAAAGTGGCCACGCCAGCTGTTGGTCAAATGCTGATGCGCCACGAAGAAGCATTAGAGCTACCAGCTGCTGAGGAAAGTAACGCATTACCAATTTCTAACTGGGTAAAATATTCAGCACTAGAGCAAAAATATTTACGAGCTAAAGTTGATCTGGCTAATGATCTGTTTAAGGGGGGGGAGCATCTAACAACTGATTTATTGTGGAAAGGCGACGGGCATAATAAAAATGCGGCACTGACTATTTTTCGTCATTTTGACAGTGCGACTGTTGTAAAAGGTTTTATTGGACAAGAGCCAAAAACAACGTGGGTACTTGATTATGCTTTGTTTGAGCGTATTCATTACTTACTGGTCGCTGGTTTTGATGTGTACGGTAATATAGGCCATCAATTAGTGACGCGTTTGTATATGGACTTTTTACGTTTAGAGGGAGAGCAAAACTTTTTAGCTTTATTACCTGAAAATAAACGCAATCAAATTAAAAAATACTGGTACCGAAAATCACCGCCAAGCTTAGCTAAGTTTTTTAAAAATAATCGCGAATTTAGTCAACCCAGTGGTATTGAGTATAAAACGGATGATCCTCAACACGAGCTTTATGAGTTAATGAAAGAAGCGTTAGCACCTGTGTTAAATGAGCAATATGATTATACTCAAGTGCCTAAAGATCTAAGTGTAATTAACTCTATGCCAGCAAAAGCTGTTAACTTATTACCGCAATTATCTTTTGTATTAGTTAAGCAAACTGATGATAGCCATAAGGCGTACACGATTATCCATCATAATGCGCACTACAATATATCTAGTTTATTAAACGAAGATGGGCAACGTGCTTATGATGAAGATACCGCAACGATTGTTCCTGGCTTTATAGGTGATTATCCAGCAGCTATTTGGTATTTAAATAACGATCAGCAAGTAAATGCTTTTGTCGAGCAATTGCCTATGATGCAAATAGAAGCTGATTATAGAACACTAAAATCTAAGTTTGGTATCCGACGGACTCATCCACAATTTTGGCAATACAGTGATATTTTGCACGACACGGCTAAAAAATATCGTGGTGTTGAATATGGAATGTTTGATTATAACCGTTTAGAAAACAGATAATTAATCTAAACTCTGGTTAAAATATTTACTAACATATTGAACCTAAATAATATTTAAGTGGATTTGTCTCTAGCCAGAGATTTTTAGTGAAAACAAGGCGAGTTATGCGTCAATAGCTCGACTATTGCAAGTAAATTCAACGTAGTTAGCGTTGAAAACAATTGTTTGAGATAGGTTTATTATCCAGAGTTCAGAGCAATTAGATAGCTTCATTTTAGTAGCCCAGCTTTTAAGCTGGGCTTTTTTATTTTATGAGTGTTATATAATACCAATCCACAAAGATAGCTGCGGACGCTTGTTAAGCGTCCTTTATTTTCAATGCTTTAAATGACGAAAACTCACTTGCTAAGTACTTTTGAAATACGTTAATTTATGATTTTAATATTCACATAGGAAGTTAGTGTGCAGTCTATTGTGCAATCAATTCAATTTCAGCAATTCAGTGGCTCTTTACAAGGCCAAGGTCAAAGCAGCTACTGCATCCACAACTTACACTGGCACGTTAACGAAGGTGAGCATTGGTTGCTTCTAGGTGGCAATGGCGCAGGTAAATCAGCATTAACGGCGGCGTTAGTTGGTGAGGCTAAGCATGAAAATGGTCAAAGAGTGTGTACGTTTAAAAAGCTACTGCTTGTTTCATCTGATGCGCAAAAACAGCTATTGAATAAAGAGCTAGAAGAAGAAAAAAATAGCCTAGTAAAAGAGCTTATTATAGATAAAAATTATAATATCGATTTACGTAAGCAGCTTATAAAGCTATTTAAGTTTGATGAACTATTAACTCGACATTTTAGAAAACTTTCAACGGGTGAAACGCGAAAATTTTTATTAATTAAAGCACTTAGCTCAAATGCTGACTTAGTCGTGCTTGACGAGCCTTTTGATGGGCTCGACGTACAATCGTGCCAGCAACTTAATAAAATACTCATAGAGCTTAGCCAAACAATTACTTTTGTTTTTGTACTAAACCGCCTAGACGAAATCCCTTCATTCATTACTCACTATGGCTATGTAAGCCAAGGTTGCTTGTTACATACTTTAGCAAAGCCAGACAGTGAGCAATTGAGTGATTTACTAAAACTACTTCATTTAGAACATACCTCATTGGATGTGCCATCTCCTGATACCGAACAAGAGCAAAAGGCATTCACCGGTAATACCTTAGTTAAATTGAGTAATGCTAAAGTTAGTTACAGTGATGTAAGCATATTCAAAAATCTCAATTGGACTATAGAAAAGCATCAGCATTGGCAGCTCAGTGGAGCGAACGGTTCAGGCAAAACATGCTTATTAAATTTAATAACAGGTGATAACCCACAGTGTTATAACAATGACATTGAAGTGTTCGGTTTTAAACGTGGGACAGGGGAGAGTATTTGGGATATAAAACAGCATATTGGTTTTATATCTAACGCGCTACATATGGATTACCGCGTAAGTATATCGGCTTTAAATACTGTTATATCTGGTTTTTACGATAGCATAGGTTTATATCAAAAACCGAGCGACGCACAAATTAATATTGCTCAACAGTGGCTGGCATTTATTGGTTTAAGTGATAAGCAAAATACCTCATTCACCCAGCTATCGTACGGCGATCAGCGTATGTTGTTAATTGTGCGGGCTATGGTAAAACATCCAACGTTACTTATTTTAGATGAACCTTGCTTAGGCTTAGATGAAGCAAACAGGCAACGTGTACTGCTACTAATAGAGAAAATTTGTGCTGCCAATACAAGTACTGTGATTTATGTAAATCATCATGCGGCAGACAAAATTAAAGGAATAGAGAATTACTTAAAAATGGAAGACTTTCATTAAAAGCTCAGAGAAAGGTTGAGCGGGAATTCACTCAACCCATTTTTATTTTAAAGACGAGTAACGCTAAAGCCTTTATCTCGAAGTTGTTTAAGTAACCCGTGTTTTTCAGGTAAATGCAAAGCGCCTACAGCAATAAATAGCTGCTCGTTTGCTAAACGCGGTGTGAGTTGTTTAACCCAATTATTATTACGGTTAGTTAGCATTACTTGCTCGCTAATTTCACCGTAATTACTGTCATCAAAACTCATGTTGTAGTAATCGGTTAGTGTGTCCATGTCACCGCTTTTCCACGCATTAACTAACTTGATAAAGTAAGTATTAATATCGGCTAGTTGCTCAAAGGTTTCTTCAATCATTTCATTGCTTAGTAGCGCCATACCATCAAACATTTGTAGTTGTTGCTCTAGGGTTTCAAGCTCGCCAATTTTAATATTATGCTCTTTAGCATAACTAAGCACTTGCTTGTCTATACCGGTTTTATCTGAATATCCTGCATTTTGAAATTCAATTTGCATCATAGTCACCATAACAGCCCAAGGCTTTAAGCCATTAAACATAGCAATATCAATCGACTTTTTAGCAAAGTAATCTTTTAGCTTGGTATAATTTTGCTTTGAAAGCTCAGTTTGCAGTGTTTTACCGTCACTTAGCATCATAAATGGCATTGAGCGCTGTTGCATTTCAAGTGGTGTAAGTTTGCTTATATCAACTTCAACAATCACTTCTTTGCTTGCACTAATTGCATCGGTTACATTTTTAGGTAAGCCTTTCATGCTGGCATCACCAACGTGTACAGTGCCAAATAGGTAAGAACTGACGCCATTTTTTTCTATTTTATATAAGGCAGGAGCTGCATAGCTGTTCAGGCTAAATGTTATAAGTAACGCCACAATAAAAAAGTGGCTAACACGGGTAAGAGCATTCATGGTTTGTCCTTAAAATCTCAAAATTAGTAGTGTAAATACTAACCTAAATTTACTTCAGAGGTAACGTTAATATAAACGTTAACGTATTGTTTTCGGTATTACTGGCCGTAATAGTAAAGCCATTTAAGTTACATAAGCTCTGTACAATTGATAATCCTAAACCATGGCGCTGATTATTAGTTCTAGATGAATCTAGCTGATAGAGCGGGTCAAAAATAGCAATTAGCTGTTCACCACTTAGTGGTTTATTTACTTTGTTACTAACAGAGATGATCATGTTTGTGCTGTTATTTACGGCAGTTAATTTAATTGGCGCCTCAGGAAGTCCATAAAATAGTGCGTTATCGATTAAGTTACACAAAATGGTATTTAAACTAAATTCGTCAGCATTAAGTGTAATCTCGTCACTTATTTCGTTATTTAAACGCGTTTTAATAGTTGGGTGCTTAAAGGTCAGCTCATCAATAATTTGATTTACTAAGTTATTTAGAATGATATTTTGCGCATTCAATTGCATAGCACTACTACTTGAGCGCTGCAATAATAAGAGGTTGCTAACAATTGTTTTCATACGCTGTGAAATATTAAGCACATCACTGGTATAGGTATCGCTAATACGTTTATCGTCAGGGTAGCGAATAGCCACCTCTGAGAGGCTTATTAGTTCAGCTATTGGGGTTTTAAGCTCGTGTGCAATGTCGCTTGTTAGGCGTTTTTCATTACTATAGAGTTGCTGATTAACAGTAATAAACTTATTTAGCTCGTTACGTATAGGTTCTATTTCTTCTACTTTAAAGTCGCTTTCTATTGTTTGCGCAACACCGGTAATATCGAGTAACTTAATTTGGTCGTTTAAATTGTGTAGAGGGTGCAGGCCTTTATTTACAATACGTGTCACTAAATAGCGCACACCAAACACACCAAGTACACAGGTTAAAATAAAGACCACATCAATAATAATCAGTACTTTATTAAGTTCGGCTGTCGGCGCTGCGATTGCAAGTGTCATGGTATTAAAAACAGCAGAGTGAGTGGGGTTTCTATCATCTTTTTGGGCTACAAAGTGACTTATAAGTGCGCGACCATCACGCCCGTTAGGAAGCTCGTAATCTATAATTTTAGATTCGTTAATCGGCATTTCTAAAAAAGGCAGGTTAGCATTTTCATAAAGCGCTAATGAGTCCGAGCGCTCAAACACATCACGGCCATGCCATAATTGGTAAAACTCCGTGGCATCGGCTGCTTCATACTCCGACATAAACTCACCAGCAAAATCAAATTCAACCACGTTGTTGTCATCTTCAACTAAGGTTTTTAAGTAGTTAGCTTTATTAGTTAAAGACTGATTGAACTGATCTTCCACCCAAGTATCAACACTTAAATCAACGGTTAAAAATATGGTGAATAAAATAACTGAGATCACGGCGCTAATATTATTAACGAGTTTACGTTTTATTGAGTGATTTTTATTTTGTTGTTGCGACATAACCAAATCCACGTTTATTTTTTATCGGGAGCTCGCCATCAAACTGTCTTACTTTTTTACGTATGGTTGAGATGTGTGCTTCAAGCGCATTTTTAGAGAGCATATCAAACTGACCTACCACCGCTTCACTTATAAGCTCAAGCCCCAATACTCGCTCTGGGGCGTTAAATAAGCATTCTATTATTTTATATTCATTTCGCGTGAGCTCAATGGCATGTTGCTTGTAGTGAAGAGTTTTAAGGGAGAGATCTAATACGCAATCACCTACGGTAAGGGTATTTTGTTGATTTTGCAGTGAACCACGACGAAGTAATGCAAGGACACGAGCATGGAGTTCTTCAAACGAAAATGGCTTAGTTAAATAATCGTCAGCGCCTTTCATAAGGCCGTTAATTTTATCTTGAGGCTCACTTCGTGCCGATAAAATTAGCACACGGCTTTGGCTATTACTGCTGCGCAGTGCTTGTAAAATACTCATGCCATCAACGCTCGGTAGCATTAAATCAAGTACGAGGAGGTCGTAGTTTCCACTTAGTGCCATACTCAACCCTTCTGAGCCATCACCAGTTTCATCTACGGTAAAACCAAGGTTGCTAAGGCCAACTTGCAAGCTGCGTCTTAATGCTTCAGAGTCTTCAATAACGAGGATTTTCATGTTTACTCGGTTTATAAAAATAGCCTTGTTACTTTAACAAGGCTTTATTATCAAGTCACTTGGTTAATGATACCAACCATTTGTATAAGCTAGATTACCTAAGTTCGCATGGGCTAGGGCTTTTTTAACTAGTTGCTCATCGTTTTCACATGGTACAAGCTGGTTATTGCTATACGTATAGGTGGTTGCTGGTTTTTGTGGTTGTAACACCACCACTTTATTATCGTGCATGTAGGCAAAGTTTTTGTCGTATTGCATCATTGCGCGTTGTTTGTTGTCGCTAATTGGCTTTGATAAATCATGACCTATCATAGGGTGCTTACCACTTGCGCCAATTAAAGACAGTAGAGTAACAGGAATATCGAGCTGACTGGCTAGTTGGCTATCTCGTTTATGGGTAATACCTTTACCAAAAATAACGGCCGGAATTTTAAAGTGATCAACCGGTACTAAACTCGCCCCAGATACGCGCGAGTCGTGATCGGCAATAACTATAAATACAGTGTCGTCCCAGTAGCTCGATTTTTTAGCTTTTTCGATAAAGGTGCCTAGTGCGTAATCGGCATACTTGGCAGCATTATTACGAGTTTGTTTTTGTTTATCGTACAGCGTTATTTTATCGTCAGGAAAGTCATACGGACTATGGTTAGAACTTGAGAATATAAGACTAAAAAAGGGTTTGTTTTGATTTTTAAGCTTAGTAAGTTCTATGTTGGCTTGGTCGTACAAGTCTTCGTCTGATGCGCCCCACGAGCCATTAAAGTCTATTTTTTTAAAATTATTTGTATCTACGATACTTTTAAAACCGTTGCCTAAAAAGAAGCTGCGCATGTTATCAAAATGGCTTTCGCCCCCATAAATAAACTGCGTGTTGTAATTTTTCTTCGCTAAAAAATCAGCAATGGTAAAAAAGTCACGCTGTGATTTATCAAGCTTAACAACCGCACGCGAAGGCGTTGGTGTAAATCCTGTAATTACCGCCTCAATACCACGCACTGAACGTGTACCCGTGGCGTATAAATTATCAAACCCCCAGCCTTGTTTATAAAGGGCGTCTATATTAGGTGTAAGTGGTAAACCGCCAAGCGTGCCTACATAACGAGCACCTAAACTTTCTTGTAAAATAATGACTAGATTTTTTGGTTTACCTATATTACTTGCTTCATGAAACGTTTTTGTAGGGGCGGTTACATCACTAAATGTGCCTTGCGTATTTTGCATGTTACTACGCACAATACTAAGTAATTCATCGGTGGGCATTTTACCGTAATAGTCTTGACTCGATTGCTCATTAGAAAGTTGCTTAACTGCAAACGCGACGCTATAAAGTGAGTTAAGGGTTAAGTCGTTAAGTAAGTGATCGGTAGAAAACGAGACCATGGCGGGGTTAAGTGGTCTGTGCCCTAATGAGTTGCGGGCGCCAAAAATAGTTAAGCATACTAAAACAAGCGCTAAAATTGATTGATTTAAGCCTGTTAGTGATGACTGGCTTTGCCATTGATTGCTAAATACTTTACTTGCAAATTTACAGCTTAAAACAAGTGCTATAACAGCAATAAATACTTCTAACTTATAGCCTGAAAAAATCATTTTTGAGACTTCTTTAGGGTAAATTAAATATTCTATAAATAAGCGGTTTGGGCGTAAATCGTACTCGTTTATAAACGTAGGCGTAATCACTTCAAAAAAAACGAGTAAAGCAGACATCGTCACTAAATAAATTTTAATGAGGCCGCGTACTTTATTTTGCCAACCTACGCTTTGCATCATTAAGGTAAGTAGTAATGCAGGCACAATAATGTAGCTTAGAGTGGCTATATCAACTCTTAAACCACCTATAAATATAGACAACCACGCATGCGATCCAAATACACGCTCCCCTTGCCATACACTTAAACCAAAGCGAGCAAGTGTTAAAAAGCTAAGTGCTAAAACAGCAAATACAACAAAAATCCATACAGGGCCAAGTGCATTTTGTACCTTAGGTATTACTTTAAATATTAAACTGGTTATTTTAGGTATAAAAGTTAGCTTTATGCCCATAACACAGCCCACCAAATAAGTGCGGCAATTAGCATAGCTATAAACACGCTTGCAGAGGCAATATCTTTAGCGAGCCCTGAAAGCTCATGGTATTCACTGCCAATTCTATCAACTACAACCTCAACTGCCGTATTTACCAGCTCAGCAAATAATACAAAAAGCAGGCTGGCGACAAGCAGTAATTTATCCCTTAGTGCAATTTCTTGTAGCCACACAAACACACCGAGTAACGAAAACAGTGCTAGCTCTTGTTGAAACGCCGCTTCAAATCGACTCATCCATTTTAAGCCGTTAAAAGAATGGCTTAAGGTAAAAATAAGGCGCATTAAGCCTTGGCGTTTTATAACGGTTTTATTACTCATAGTTTTATTTCGCTTGGTGTTGTTTGGCAGCTAGCAAGTAAATCGAGCGATGCCTGATACGTTTTGCTTTTAATGCCAATTAAATTTAAAAGGGTGTGAAAAATATTGTTGTGTGAGCGTGCAGCAGTGGTGTCTAAATTAGCCAAGCAGGTATTGGTAATGCGCTGATTATGCTCATCAGCCCACATATAAAGAGGAACATGCGTTTGTGTGCTAGGTGCAAAGCTATACGGAAAACCATGTAAATAAGCCCCACCTTCGCCAAGTGATTCGCCATGATCGGAGACATATAAAAACTGTTTATCTATGTTGTTTGGCAGTGCTTTTAATTGCTCAATTACCTGGGCGTTAACAAAGTCGCTGTACGCAATTGTGTTGTCGTAGGTATTAACTAATTCATCGAGTGAGCAGTTTTGAATGTCGCTTCTGTCGCACGTGGGCGTAAATTGCTTAAATTTTTCTGGGTAGCGTTTAAAGTAGGTTGGTCCGTGTGAGCCCATCATGTGTAGGACGATAACGGTATTAGCTTGGCTTAAATTAGCGAGTTTGCGCTTAAGTGGAGCAAGCAATGCTTCATCAAAACAATATTTTCCATCGCAAAGCGCTGATGGGATGGTTGGGATATCAATGTTAACAACACGGGTGCATACGTTTTTACAGCCGCTGTTGTTATCAACCCACAGTACGTCGCTGCCAGCTTGTTGTGCTAAGTCAACCAGATTTTGTTGGTTGTCGGCTGCTAATCGATCAAAGTTGTTTTGTGTTTGCAGTGAAAACATACACGGCACAGACACTGCAGTAGCTGTGCCACAAGACGCCACATTATTAAAATACGTCACATTATGCTTTTGTGTATAAGGGTTGGTGTTGCGCTTATAACCTTGATAAGCAAAGTTTTCTGCTCGTGCGGTTTCGCCAACAACCATAACTGTTACGCTGGTGGTGTTAGGCGCAATAAGAGAGGGTGCTGCATCTATATTTTTAAATTCCATATTGGTATACAGCAGCTGATCGCGCACATATTTATAACCGCTAGAGAGATACTGAAATGGGATGAGTTCTTTTTTCAAAATGCGGTTATTGCGGCCAGTGGCTGCGTAGTCGGCGTAAAAGTTTACGACCACTAAAGCAATTAGCGTTAAGCAGGCAACAATAAGTTTTATACGACTAATTGCTTCTTGGTGAGGGCGGGTAAAGTGTATTTTTACTTTGCTTAATATAAAAACAGGTAGCGCACAAAACAGTAGTAAAAAGCCTATGAGCTGCGGATTTAAATAGCTCAACGCTTCACTTGAGTCTGTTTCAAACGTGTTTTGAATCATCGAATAGTCAAACACGACGCCGTAATTTAATGAGCCGTAAAGTACGGCACTCGAAATTATCAGTAAAAGGTAGTTAATTGGTTTTAGTAACCACCTGACCGACACTATTGAAAAGAAAATAATTAAAAGGCATAACAAAAGCAGTGGCACTGAAAGTAAAAATAGCCATGAAAAAGATGCAAGGGAGGTGATGGCGCTAAACGAACCTTGAATAAAAGGAATGTTTATAACTAAACAGTAATAACAGGCAATTATCACTACAAAGGCATTTGCACTACAGTGAATGTAAAACCGCTTACTACGATTTGGCTTTTTTTGTGCTGGTGTTTGACTAATTACGTTCATATTTAGGCTCGTTTAAAATAACAACGCCATGCTATGCAACAACACTTAAGAGTCGCTTAAGAGAACCTACGCATTACCTGAAGGTGATAAATAATTTTATTTATAAAAATATTCTCAAAAATTAATCAAACCTTAAATAAGGGATATAAGAATAGTGAATTTCTGAGATTAAAATTAGAGCATAAAAAAACCACTACCAGCTTGTATAATGAATTTTAAAACCTGATAAATTGCCTTTTAGTCTTTTTGTTAGATTAACTTTGGTGTTGACTTAAAGGGCCTAGCGCGGTACTAATATAAAAAGAGAGCGAAGGAATAACCTTCGCGATAATTGAACAAAATTTGGTATTAATTACATGCTTACAAACGCACTTAACCTAGTCCTGATTATTATCGTGGTGATTATTCCCGCGAGGGCTTCGTAGTGCTTTAAAAACTTAAGCATTAAAAAAGCCCTCCGCACTTAACCGTCGGAGGGCTTTTTAGTTTTAAGGGCAAAGTTTTTAGCGTAAAAATGTAATTGGGTTGTCACTGAGGAATGAGGGTTTATTAATGACAGGCGCAGAACTAACAATCGACTTATTGGCCAAACACGGCGTAAATGAAGTATTTGGCTACCCAGGCGGAGCTATTATGCCAATTTACGATGCGCTGTATGGCGCGCCAGTCAAACACTACCTAACTCGCCATGAGCAAGGTGCAGGGTTTGCAGCAGTTGGTTATGCTCGCAGCACACGTAAATTAGGCGTATGTTTTGCAACATCGGGCCCAGGTGCAACTAATTTAATAACCGCTCTTGCTGATGCGATGATGGACTCAGTACCATTATTGGCGATCACTGGCCAAGTGCCTACTGCAGCTATTGGTTCAGATGCGTTTCAAGAAATAGATGTACTAGGTATGTCGCTTTCGTGTACTAAGCACAGCTACATGGTAGAACGAGCTGAAGACTTAGCAGAGATATTACAAGAAGCGATTCATTTAGCGCAAAGCGGCCGCCCTGGTCCTGTACTTGTCGATATCCCAAAAGATATTCAAATGGCGCAAGTCCCTTTTAAACCTTGGCTAGCAGCTGATGAATACTTACCAGAGTTAGATTTAAAGCAAGTTGCTATTGCTAATCAATTGTTGAGTGAGGCTAAACAGCCTGTAGCGTATGTAGGTGGTGGTGTACAAGCCGCTGATGCGCAAGACGAGCTAATGCAATTTTTAAATAAAACGCAGATGCCAGCTGTATCAACACTTAAAGCGTTGGGTAGTGTGTTACCAGATTACGAACATTACTTAGGTATGTTGGGTATGCATGGTGGTCAAGCTGCTAATATCGCAGTACAAGAATGTGATGTACTTGTATGTATAGGGGCGCGCTTTGATGACCGCGTAACAGGTAACTTAGCTAAATTTGCAGCTAAAGCTAAAGTAATCCATTTAGATATCGATGCTGCTGAAGTCGGTAAGCGAAAACCTGCTAAAGCTTCATTAATTGCTGATTTAAAAACGTCGCTACCCGCACTGGAGTGCTTTGTAACCCCTAAAGCGTGGTGTGACACAAATAAAGAAATGAATATTAAGCATGCGTGGCGTTACGACTACCCAGGTGAGAAGGTTTTTGCACCGTACTTATTAAACCAACTAAGCCAACGCATGCCAAATACAGGGGTTGTGTGCTGCGATGTGGGTCAGCATCAAATGTGGGTAGCACAACACATGAAGTTTACTCACCCGAGTAATCATTTAAGTAGTGGTGGTGCAGGCACAATGGGCTTTGGTTTACCTGCGGCTATTGGCGCGCAAGTAGCACGCCCTGATGACTTTGTTATTACTGTATCGGGCGATGGCTCAATAATGATGAATATTCAAGAGTTGGCCACGATTCGCCGTAATAATTTACCTGTAAAAATATTAATTTTAGATAACCAACGTTTAGGGATGGTTCGCCAATGGCAGGAACTATTTTTTGAAGGGCGTTATTCTGAAACTAACCTGTCGGATAACCCAGACTTTGTTCAATTAGCCGCTGTATTTGGTATTCCTGGGCAAACAATAACTCACGCTAATCAAGTTGATGATGCGATAACTGCATTAGTTAATAGTAAAGGGCCGTACATAGTACATGCCTGTATTGATGATAAAGAAAATGTTTGGCCACTTGTACCACCTGGGGCTGCTAACGACGAAATGATGACGGAGAAAGCAAAATGAAACATAGCCTAACTATTGCATTAAAAAGCCAAAGTATAGCGGTAGAGCGCTTTTTACGAGTGGTGCGTCATCGTGGTTTTGACCTTACGCATTTTCAGCTCAATATGGATGATGGTTTTTATAATGTAGACATGACGGTAGATAGTGATAAACCAATTTACCTATTAACCAGCCAGTTAAATAAGCTGGTGGATGTCAAAGAAGTCACTTTACAAAATTTACAGCAACAACAGGCTGTGTAATTACGAATTAAAAAATAATTTACGAGTAACTGAGTCTCTCGGTTATTCACCAATTTTAGAATGAGGAATGCCCGCTTATATTGCGGCAAAAACTGAGGTAACTATGGCTAAATTAAGAAGTGCAACAACAACTGAAGGACGTAAACGTGCAGGCGCAAGAGCATTATGGCGCGCAACAGGTATGACAGACTCTGATTTTGGTAAACCGATTATTGCCGTAGTTAACTCGTTTACACAATTTGTACCAGGGCATGTACACCTTAATCAGCTTAGTGAGCTTATGGGTGAGACGATAACCCAAGCGGGTGGCGTTCCTAAAGAATTTAATACCATTGCTATTGATGATGGCATTGCGATGGGACACGGCGGTATGCTTTATTCGCTGCCTTCACGCGATTTAATTGCTGACTCGGTTGAATACATGGTGAATGGTCACTGCGCCGATGCGATGATTTGTATTTCAAACTGCGACAAAATCACTCCTGGGATGATGCTTGCAGCGCTACGTTTAAACATACCGGTAATATTTGTATCGGGCGGCCCAATGGAAGCGGGTAAAACTAAACTTGCTAACATCGACATTAAACTTGATTTAGTCGATGCCATGGTTAAAGGCGCTGATGAATCGGTAAGTGATGCAGATTCAGAACAAGTTGAGCGCTCTGCATGTCCAACATGTGGTTCGTGTTCAGGCATGTTTACTGCAAACTCAATGAACTGTCTGCTAGAAGCAATAGGTTTAGCATTGCCAGGTAACGGCACGACGCTTGCTACTCATAAAGACCGTAAACAACTTTATGTTGAAGCGGGGGCTCGTATTGTTGATTTATGTCGTGAGTATTATCAAAAAGATAATCAAGATGTATTGCCACGTGCTATTGCTAACAAAACAGCCTTTATGAATGCAATGGTTGTTGATATTGCAATGGGTGGCTCGTCAAATACGGTATTACATTTACTTGCTGCAGCGCAAGAAGCGGGCGTTGATTTTGATATGTCGCACATTGATGCGCTTTCTCGTAAAACACCGTTTTTATGTAAAGTGGCACCAGCAACACCAGAGTATCATATTGAAGATGTACATCGTGCTGGTGGCATGATGGCAGTTGTACGCGAGCTTGGTAAAGCGGGCTTAGTTGATATGTCGGTTAATCATGTCGCTGGGTCAACTATGGCCGAGCTTGTTAAAAAATGGGATGCAACAGATCCTACTAACGAAGCGGCGCGCAAATTTTACCGTGCGGGTCCTGCGGGCATTCGTACAACTAAAGCAATGAGCCAAGAGTGTCGTTGGGACGAGGGCGATAATGACCGTGTGAATGGGTGTATTCGAAGCGTTGAACACGCTTTTCGCCAAGACGGTGGTTTAGCTGTGCTTTCGGGTAATCTAGCTGTTGATGGTTGTGTTGTAAAAAGTGCTGGCGTAGTTGATGAAATGCTACATTTTGAAGGCACCGCCATTGTATACGAATCACAAGATGATTCAGTAGAAGGGATTTTAAATAACGAAGTAAAAGCCGGTGATGTTGTTGTTATTCGTTATGAAGGGCCTAGAGGCGGGCCAGGTATGCAAGAAATGCTATACCCAACTAGCTACTTAAAATCAAAAGGCCTAGCTGAAAAATGTGCACTTATTACTGATGGTCGCTTTTCGGGTGGTACTTCGGGTTTATCAATTGGTCATGTGTCACCAGAGGCAGCAAGTGGTGGTGCAATTGCTTATGTTGAAAATGGCGACAAAATCATTATTGATATCGCAACCCGTGAAATTACGTTAGCGTTAAGTGATGAAGAGCTTGAAGCACGTAAACAAAAACAATTAGCACGCGGAAAACTGGCGTACAAACCAGTAGATCGTGAGCGCTATGTATCGTCTGCTTTAAAGGCTTATGCATTACTTGCAACAAGTGCTGATAAAGGCGCAGTGCGCGACTTAGCTAAATTGGAGGCGCTTAGTTAATTATGGTCTCTCAAGAGCTCGATTATTTTCGCGCTATTATTCAAGCAAACATGGAGCCTTTGGCTAAAGTTACCGAGGTCAGCGAAATGGCTGAGCTTGGTGCTAAATTAGGTAACCATGTTTGGTTAAAGCGTGAAGACCAACAGCCCGTGTATTCATTTAAATTACGCGGTGCGTATAACAAATTAAATAAATTACCTAAAGGCTCAGTAGTGATTACTGCTTCTGCGGGTAATCATGCTCAAGGGGTTGCACTAAGTGCTTCTCACTTAGGGCATCAAGCTACAATTGTAATGCCAGTAACAACGCCTGAAATAAAAGTAAGTGCGGTACGCGCGCTTGGCGGTGAAGTTGTGCTACATGGGCATCATTTTGATGCCGCAAAAGCACATGCGCTTGAGCTTACAGAGCAACGAAACGGTATATTTGTTCCACCATTTGATGACCCTGACGTCATTGTTGGTCAAGGTACTGTGGCGCGCGAGTTAATGCAGCAATTAAACGAGCTTGATGCTGTGTTTATTCCTGTTGGCGGCGGTGGCTTACTTGCTGGTATGGCGGTTTATATTAAATCGCTGCGTCCAGATATAAAAGTAATTGGCGTAGAAGCCGATGAAAGTGCATGTTTACAAGCTGCACTTAAAGCCGGTAAACCGGTAGAGCTTGATCGCGTTGGCAGTTTTGCCGATGGCGTAGCGGTTAAAATTATTGGCACTGAAACATTTCGCTTAGCGCAAAAGTTTTGTGATGAAGTTATAACCGTTACCAGCGACGAAATATGTGCTGCCATGCAGGATATTTTTGTATCTACCCGTGCAATTGCAGAGCCTTCAGGTGCACTTGCAACGGCAGGGCTTAAAAAGTGGAGCCAACAGTCAGGGTTAAAAGGGTTACATTTAGCGGCTGTGCTTTCGGGTGCTAATTTAAACTTTGATCGCCTGCGTTATGTTGCAGAGCGCACTGCGCTGGGTGAAAAAAACGAAGCGTTATTAGCGGTTACTATTAAAGAAGAAAAAGGCAGTTTTAAACAGTTTTGTGCTTCTTTAGGTGGCCGTGCTATTACTGAGTTTAACTACCGTTATGCAGGACCTGGTGAAGCACAAATATTTGTAGGTATTGCCCTGCGCCAAGGCGAGCAAGAGCTTAATGAGCTAAAGCAAGACTTAACAAATAATGATTACCAATTTTGCGACCTGTCGGATAACGAACTCGCTAAATTACATGTGCGCTATATGGTTGGCGGAAAAGCACCAGAGCAATTACATGAGCGCTTACTTCGCTTTGAATTTCCTGAATATCCAGGTGCGCTTGCACGCTTTTTAGATACTTTAGGTAGTAATTGGAACATTACCTTATTTCATTATCGTAATCACGGTGGTTCTATGGGGAATGTACTGGCAGGTTTTGCTATTGAGCCAAGTCAGTATGAGATGTTTAACGAGCACTTAAACCGTTTAGGTTACAGTGTACAAGATGAAACACAAAATCCGTGCTTTAGCCAATTTTTAACATCAAAGCCGCAAGCAGAAAAAGCCGAAAAACTCGCCTCTGTATAGTCCTTCTTTAAAGGCAGGCACCTAACTAGGGTGCTTGCTTTATCGCAAATTTTACATATAGTTACAGGTAATCGTCATACTTTTTGAGGGCACTTGGTTGCTATTAAAAGGATTAATTTTTGTATTGTGTTTTTTTTGTAGTCACATAGTGGCGCAAGAATCAGTTACATTACAGCTAAAATGGACGCATCAGTTTCAGTTTGCCGGTTATTATATGGCAGAGCAAAAAGGCTTTTATAATGAAGCAGGCCTTGATGTAACTATAAAACCAGCTAATCCAATGATGCCTGATACTTTTGGTCCTGTTGCCAATGGAGAAGCACAGTTTGGTGTCGGACATTCAGGCATTTTACAGCAACGTATTAATGGACAACCTCTTGTTGCTATGGCTGCCTTATTACAGTTTTCACCTTACTGCTGGATGGTTAAAGACACGTCTGATATTTTTCATCCACGTGACTTTGTTAATAAACGTATCACTGCGGTGAGCAAAAATGATGGCACCGAACTACTTATTATGCTTAAACGCAGTGGCGTTGATGTCGGTAAACTCAAACTTTACGATGGCGAAAATCCAGATCAGGCTTGGATTGAAAACAAGCTAGATGCTATGCAAGTATATGTTACTAACCAGCCGTACTACATGACTCAGCAAGGCGTATCTCACCGGCTTATATGCCCACAGCGTTATGGTATGGATGTATATGGAGATATTTTATTTACCAGCGAAAGTATGCTTAAAAAAAATCCGCAAACGGTGGAAAAGTTTTATCAAGCAAGCCTAAAAGGCTGGCGCTATGCAATGATGAATATGGATGAAGCTATTGCGGTAACCCAGCAAAGATATGCACCGAGTAAAAGTTTTCATCAGCTCGCTTTTGAGGCCGAAGTACTAAGGGATTATATAACGCCACCCACGACCAGTTTAGGGCATATGTCGATAGCAAAATGGCGTTTAATTGCTGATCTATATGCAATTGAGCAAAATGAATTTGATGAGGTGAAAGCGAATTTTATATATAAATATCAAGAACCCGAAAAAGTGCAGTTATCGTGGATGTTAATTGCTGCGATGATTATTAGTATTGTTTCTATTCCTCTGTATTTACGTTTAATATTCAGCAAAAAATAACCACTTAATGAGAGTTCATCGAGCTGGTATAATTAATTGTCTTTTTTATACTTTAAGCAGTTATGACTTTAGCGGAACAATTTTTTGCACTTGATTCATTACTCATGCGTAATCGTCATTATTGGCAGTGCACTGCGTTTGATTTTGACGCGATTCCTTGGGGAGATCTGCAAGATACACTCAATAATCTAACGGATGATCAAGTAATCGCACTTGATAATGATCAAGATAAACTATATCAATTTTTTAGCAATCATATAAACCAACTTGATGAGCTCGCTAATTTATGCGAATTACCTAGCACCGCACACGCGAAAGTTGATTATCCTTTTTGGCTGAGTAACGGCATTAAAGGCCGTAAATTTGAGCAGTTAAAAGATTTTGTATCTGCACTACCTAATACTAAGCAACCAGTTTTAGAATGGTGCGCCGGTAAAGGGCACTTAGGGCGAATGCTTGCGTTTAATGGCGCAAGTAATGTGCATAGTATTGAACTGCAACAAAGCTTATGCGAGCAAGGACAAAAAAGTGTACAGCAACAAGGCTTGGTAATGCACTTTAGCCAAGCAAATGTATTAAAAGACGATATCACTCAATTTTTTAATACAGATATGCATGCTGTAGCACTTCACGCATGTGGAGGTTTACACCAAACATTTATGCGCCAAGCAAGTTTAGCAAAAGTACAACAAATTAGTTTTTCACCTTGTTGTTATCATTTATTTACGGCTAATGAATACCTTGCAATGAGTGAGGTTGCAAAACAAAGTGGACTAAACCTAACACACCGCGATTTAAAGCTCGCTTTACAAGAAACTGTTACTGCGCCTTCTCGTTTAGAAAAAGTGCGCAAAACAGAACTAGAATGGCGACTCGGTTTTGATGCACTAAGAAAGTCGATTACTGGCGAACAACACTACGTAAGTGTTCCTTCGGTTAATAAAGCTATATTCTCAGATTCGTTTAAATCATTTTGCGGATGGGCAGCAGAAAAAAAGACACTAAACATACCTCAAGATACTGATTACAATAAATATTTATCTATTGGGCAGGCTCGAAAAAAAATAACTGATCGCGTTGAACTGGTTCGACATGTGTTCAGAAGGGCAATTGAGGTTTGGCTTGTGCTCGATCGTGCTTTATATTTGCAACAGCAAGGCTATCAAGTAAGCGTTAAAACGTTTTGTGAAAAGCAGTTAACGCCTCGCAATATTTTGATTCTTGCTAATATCCACTAAATTTCCGCCCTCGACTTAATAAGAGATGCAATGAGAAAGTTAAAAAATTTATTCGATAACAATAAACGTTGGGCTGCTCGTACAAGTGAAGCAGACCCTGAGTTTTTTAAAATTTTATCTATGCAACAAAATCCTGAATATTTATGGATTGGTTGCTCAGACTCTCGTGTACCTGCTAATCAAATAGTTGATTTACTACCAGGCGAATTATTTGTACATCGTAACGTTGCTAACGTGGTTGTACATACCGATCATAACTGTTTATCGGTTATGCAGTACGCTGTAGAGGTTTTAAAAGTAAAACATATCATGGTTGTGGGGCATTACGGTTGTGGTGGCGTACAAGCCGTTTTAAGCAATGCAAAATTTGGCTTTATTGACAACTGGCTACGCCATGTAGGGGATGTAAAAGAAAAGCACCTTGAACAACTTGACGCAATGCCAGAAAGCGAACGATTAAGCCGCCTTATTGAGCTAAATGTAATAGAGCAAGTACGTAATGTATGCCGTACTAATATAGTGCAAGATGCGTGGGAGCGTGGCCAAGAGCTAAGCGTTCATGGTTGGGTGTATGGTTTAGAAAACGGGCATCTTCATGATCTAGAATCTGTAGTGACGTGCGCGAGCGAAGAAACGCAAAGCTATAAAAGAGCAGTACAACACGTACTTAATAAAGTGGGTGAGAGTAAATAAATTCATGACTAAAACGGCGGTATTAATTGGTGCTACAGGTTTGGTCGGTAATGAGTTGCTCCATAAGCTACTTAATAGCGAGCATTATACTAAAGTGGTTACGTTGAGCCGTCGGGCTTTGCCTATTTTACACGCAAAGCTAGTTAATCATGTTATTGATTTTGAAAAATTAACTCAATACGTTGAGCTGTTTAAAGGTGACGTATTGTTTTCGTGTTTGGGCACCACCCGTAAGCAAGCTGGATCGATACAAGCTCAGCGTAAAGTTGATTTTGATTATCAGTTTATAGCGGCGCAGTTAGCGGCATGTAATGGCGTTACGCATTATTGTTTAGTGTCATCAAGCGGGGCGAACACGCACAGCAATAGCCCTTATTTAAAAATGAAGGGTGAGCTTGAGCAGCATATAAAAGCACTCGCTTTTGATAAAGTCAGCATTTTTCAACCGTCTTTATTGTTAGGTGATCGTGAGCAATTTAGAGTGGCAGAAAAAATAGGCAGTATTATTTTTCCTGTTATTACACGACTTCCATTTTTAAAGCGTTACAAACCAATAACTGGCGAGCAAGTTGCGCAAAAAATGCTGAGTGTGAGTTTAGAGCAACAGACTAAGTTATTTTATTACGTACTTGATGAGCTATTTGAATAAACTTAGTAAAACGCAAAAGGCAGCCTAAGCTGCCTTTGTAATTATTCAGTATCAGTCTCAGTGCTAAGTTGTTGCTCAAGCAATGCAACTTTAGCTTCAAGTTCGGTTAACTTTTCGCGAGTACGAATAAGTACTTGGCTTTGCACATCAAATTCTTCACGGCTCACAAAGTCCATCTCAGCAAGCTTGTTTTGTAAAACTTGCTTTGTTTTACCTTCGAGTGTGTCTGCTAGGTTTTTTACACCTTGTGGCATATTGCTAGTAATTTGCTTAGCAATTTCTTCAAGTTTTGCTGGGTTGATCATATTTGTCCCTTCGGCATTGCCTAAATGATAATAACTAATATTACCTTATACCCACGGTATTTAACACATGATCATCTTTACCTTAATTAATTAAGGCAATTGCTATGCTCGCAGTAATGGTTACGTTAAAATTGCACGTCTTTTAAATTTCTTTGGTCGTTATGAAACTCAATCCTAAACAAGATGAAGCCGTAAAATATATTAGTGGTCCATGCTTGGTACTCGCAGGCGCAGGCTCTGGTAAAACCCGTGTTATTACGAATAAAATCGCTTATTTAGTGAAAAAATGTGAGTACAAAGCACGAAATATAGCCGCCGTTACTTTTACCAATAAAGCAGCTAAAGAAATGCGTGAGCGAGTACTGCAAACGCTCGGTAAGCAAGACGCTAAAGGTTTATGGGTATCAACGTTTCATACACTCGGTTTAGAAATAATAAAAAAGAATTAAGCACATTGGGGTTTAAACCTGGCTTTTCGTTATTTGATGATCAAGATACTAATCAGCTTCTTAGTGAGCTCACCGAAGACGAACTAAAAAAAGACAAAGACCTACTCAAACTACTTAAAATGGAAATTGGTAGTTGGAAAAACGAATTAGTACTGCCAGAGCAAGCAATACGTGAAGCGCGCGATGCGCAAAAAGCCTTGTTTGCACAGCTTTATGCTCGCTATCAAAATCAGCTACGTGCATATAACGCACTGGATTTTGATGATTTAATTATGATCCCTACCTTGTTACTCACTAATAATGCCACTTCCCGTGAGCGTTGGCAGCAACGCTTTAAATATTTGCTGGTGGATGAGTATCAAGATACCAATACAAGCCAATATCAACTTGTTAAATTGCTAGTAGGCGAGCGTGCCCGTTTTACCGTGGTAGGTGATGACGACCAATCAATTTATTCTTGGCGTGGTGCACGTCCGCAAAACTTAGTGTTATTAGGTAAAGACTACCCAGGGCTCAGACTAATAAAGCTTGAGCAAAATTATCGAAGTGCAGGGCGAATACTAAAAGCGGCTAACATTTTAATTGCCAATAACCCACATGACATAGAGAAAAAGTTATTTAGTGAACTAGGTTATGGTGAGCCGATTAAAGTAATAGGGTGCCGCGATGAAGAGCATGAATCTGAGCGCGTAGTTGCTGAAATAATCTCACATAAGTTTATGAAGCGAACCAGCTATAAAGATTACGCGATTTTATATCGTGGTAATCATCAAGCACGTGGCTTTGAAAAATCACTAATGAGTAACCGTATCCCTTATAAAATTAGTGGCGGTATGTCGTTTTTCGCTCGCTCAGAAATTAAAGATATTATGGCGTATTTACGTTTGCTAGTTAATCAAGATGATGACAATGCTTTTTTACGTATCGTAAATACACCGCGACGCGAAATAGGTACGGTTACCCTTGAAAAGCTTGGTACGCTTGCTAATGAAAAACATGCGAGCTTGTTTGCTACTTGCTTTGATAACGATTTAGGCTACAGATTAAAAGGGCGTGGCTTTAATGCGCTTGCTGGGTTTGCTCGTTGGGTTGTTGAGCTATCTGATAACGCGGTACGAAGCGACACGCTTGAAGCAGTTAAAGACTTGGTGCGTAATATTAACTACGAGGCGTATTTGTACGAGTCGTCCCCTAGCGCAAAAGCCGCTGAAATGCGCATGAAAAATGTATCCGAGCTATATCGCTGGATCACCGATATGTTGACCGGTGATGCCGATAACGAACCAATGACATTGGCTGAGGTTGTTAGTAAGCTAACCCTTCGCGATATGCTTGAGCGTAACGAAGAAGAAGATGAAACTGATGCAGTGCACTTATCAACACTACATGCATCAAAGGGCTTAGAGTACCCATACGTATTTATGGTGGGTATGGAAGAGGGCTTACTTCCGCATCAGGTCAGTATTGATGAGGACAACGTAGATGAAGAGCGCCGCTTAGCTTATGTTGGTATTACTCGCGCACAGCAGGAGTTAACACTTACTTATGCAAAAATTCGTCGTCAATTTGGTGAAACCTCACAAACTGAGTTAAGCCGATTTGTACAAGAGTTACCGCAGGACGATCTCGCGTTCGAAAACAAAAAGGCGCCAAATACGCAAGCAGAGCGCATGGAAAAAGGCCAAGCAAGAGTCGCTAATTTACGGGCTATGTTTAATAAAAAACCTGAGTAATTAACTACTATAAAGGGTAATTTCTTAGCTGAGCTGTGATTGCGTTGTGCTTGTTGGAGATTGCTCAGCGCAAACAAGAGAATGTTGTTTACCGACAAAAAAAGCTAAACCGTGTTTATCTAATAATGTTCTAAAGTTGAGTATTGATGGGCCCTTGGCTATTACCTTTATTGTTTTAAGTTTAGTTATTGCTAATACGCCTTGTAACTGAAAATCATAGCTTTCCTGCTGTAGAATACGCTTGCTAAATGTTGAACTTAGTAATAAATAGTCGAAGTTAACGTCGGTTAATAAATTAAGTTCACATCTATCTCTAGCAAAATTGTTTAATCCAATGGAGTAGCCAAGCTGGGGAAGTTTTTTTAGATTTTCGAGTTGTGTAGCACATGCATGGCGAATTTCTTGCTCATCAAATAATAGACAAAGCTGGCTTTGGCCAATTTGTTTGCTCAGTACTTCGGTGAATAAAGTAAATTCATGAGGCTCTAATAACAGGCAAGAGCAGGGCACAAGTGCCATACTTACATTAGCTTCAAGCGCTTGTGCATAAGCTCGTTGTAGTAGCTGTAATTCTACCTCAAGATGCTGTTCTTTGTCGGATGCAAACTTTTTCAAAATATCAAAGCTAGTAAAACCAAGTATTGGGTGTTCACCAAATGCTTCAAATAATGATTCAGATTGATGTTGCTCATCTAAGGTAATAATTTCTGAGCTTCTAAAGCTCATTGGTAATGCATCTAAATGATGCAATATATGTAATTCTTGCTGTGATACTGATTGTGACAAGAGTGGATGAAATAACTCGTAGCGATTTCGGCCCGAATTTTTTGCATAATACATAGCTGCATCAGCATCGCGAATAATTTCGTCTGTGTGTGTATAGTCGTGCTTTGAGTAGGTTATTCCTATACTCGCGCCGCTTTGAAGAGAGGTACCTTTTAAACTAAATGGTTTCTTCATTAAATCAATAATACGATTTGCAACGTCTTCCGCTTGCTGTGGCTCGGTTAAATGCGTTAATAAAATAACAAATTCATCCCCGCCTAAGCGAGCAAGTAAATCGTGCTCGCGTATGCACTGAGAAAATAGCTCTGCGACACTAATTAAAAATTGATCACCGGCATGATGTCCTAACTGGTCGTTTATATCTTTAAATTTGTCTAAATCTATAAATAACACAGCAAAATGATGTTCAGGAAAGCGTTGAAAATGTTGTAGCGTTTTTTCTAGTTGTGTTAAAAATAAACTACGATTAGGCAAACTAGTGAGAGAGTCATGATGTGCATCATGATAAAGCTGCTGTTCTATTTTTTTTCGCTCTTCCATTTGCATTTGTAAATGTAAATTAGTTTGACGTAACTCTTTCGTTTTTTCGCTCACCCGAAACTCTAGCTCTTGGTGGCTTTTTTTTATTGCTTGGTTAGCTAGTTTGGTTTGCAATACAGCTGCAATTTGATGCGATACAAAGGTGATAAGTTCGCAATCATCTTGGTTAAAAATATGTTTGTTGTAATAGGCTTGGCAAACAATTAAACCCATAACTCCTTGCGAGGTCTTTAGTGGAGCACCCAACCAACTGGTGGCCATTTGCTCTTTTTTTACTGGTTTAGCTCGTTGTACTACGCCTTTCTCTATTAATTTTTTTGCTCTGCACGGATGTATAAGTTGTGTTTCTTCGGTGCTTATAACTAGCTCACTATAGCCTTTAGCAAAGCGTCTTGGTTGCGTATTATCTTTAAATTCATCAACACAATAAGGAAAGCTGATCCAGCCAGATTCTTTATCATAAAGTGCAATATATAAATTTTCTGCATAGGTAATTGTTTTTATTATTTCATGTATTTTAACGTAAGCATCGTTAAGGTTTTTAGCTTGAGTCGCTAATTCTGAAATTTTAAATAGAATTTGTTGACGTTGAAGTGCGCGTTTTCGTTGCTCTATTTCTAGGTTTAATGCGTCATTACTCTGAGTGAGTGCACGGGTACGAATTTTAACTTCTGATTCTAATAGCTCTCGCTTTTTAACACGCTCTATTGCTGTTGCTAAGTAAAGTGACATAACCTCAAGCAATTGTATTTGCTGGTCACTGTAACCTTTTCGAGTATCGTAACTTTGTGCAGCGAGCACACCAATGATATTTCTTTCCTGATAAACAGGTACGCCAACCCAATGCTCGGCGGGGGTGCCTAATGCTTTAAATAAACCTTTTGCAGCTGCGTCTTGCATTTGCTGCTTAGTAAAACAGGTTGTTTTGCCTTGTTTAAATACATAGCCAGTCGCGCCTTCATCAAAGCTGTTTGTTTGGTTGAGTGCAACTGCAATTCCATCTTTTTCATCTGAAAAGTAAGAAAGTTCTAATGATTGTGTGTCTTGATTCGATAAAACGACATAAAAACTTTTACTAGGCACATATTTTTGTAAAATGTCATGGATAGCGGGATATAACAGAGTTAACTCAGCAACAGTACTAGCTTGCTCTGATAGTTGGATCAGCGCATTTTGTAGGTGATGGGATTGTTTGTACTTTTCGAGTAGCACTTTAAGGCGCTTGTTTTGATACGCTAACTTACTCGATGCTGAGAGTTTATCTTCCAATGACGTTAACCGACTATTATTATTGTATAGTTATTAGCCTTATAATTTCATTTTTAGCGGCGATCGTCAAGTGGATATTACCCTAATTAAGGCGCTAAAAGCGTTAAAAAGGTATTAAAAAAGGCTTACCCATAGGTAAACCTTTTTTATTTTACAAATACTTATTTAGATGTCATAAAATCGATTGCAGCGCTTATCTCATCATCAGAACAATCCATACAAGTGCCTTTTGGCGGCATTGCATTAAAACCATTAATTGCATGCCCAAGTAAAGTGTCTTTACCTTTAGCTATGCGTGGAGCCCAATCGTCAGCTGACTTTGGCGCGCCTAGTGCACCAGTGCCATGACATGCAAAACATGCCCCCTGATATACTTGCTCACCAGAACGTGGGCCTGTAGGTACTGCAGCAACAGCTGCTTTATCACCTTCAAGATACACAGCACCAACCGGCGCGAGACGTTTTTTAATTGCATCTTCAGTCATAGAGTTATCATATGGCTGTGCGTATGCGGTGGTTGCTAGCAATAATAATGCAGCAGCTGTTAATTTTTTCATTTTGCCTTGCTCACTTCGATTTGAACGTGATCAATCACGATATAGATGACGGAAATTAAACCGATTATAACTCTCTGAGCCAATTTATAAAATGCTAAGAGACGTTTTTATTAATAAAACTGACTACTTTTTGCGTTAACGCAATAAAATTTAATTATTTATTGTTTTTTGTTGAGCAATTTAATAAGCGTAATCAGTCATATAATTAACTTCTTAGATCTTAAGATCAAAATTAATTCATTGTTAATACGCTAGTAACTAGTTTTGCGATCCCCGCATCCGCATCAAGAATCGATTGTGCCAACATGTAAGCAGGAGTGGTAACTAGCTTATTTGCTTCATCGATCACTACATCATCCACTGCGCAGTTAATATGTTTGGCGCCTAATGTGCTTAGTGCTTGTGCTGTATCTACATCGTTACCAATAGTGAGTTGGGCATTATCGTAAATAAATGGGATCAAAGCGGGTGCAATACACATATACCCAGCAGGTTTTTTTGCTTTAGCAAATGCTTTACAAGTATTAAGTACGTCCTGATTGATATTTGCTTTTGTGCCCTTAATTGCAAAGTCGCATAAGTTTTTAGCCGCACCAAAACCACCAGGTACAATTAACGCATCAAATTGAGCTACATCTAGGTCAATCAGGGATTTTATGTCGCCCCGTGCAATACGAGCAGCTTCTGTTAATACATTGCGTTTATCAGGCATAACATCGCCTGTTAAGTGGTTAATGGTATGAAGTTGCTCAATATCAGGTGCAAAACATTGATAAGCCCCGCCATTTTTGGCTATGTGTAATAGCGTTAAAACTACTTCATTAATTTCACTGCCATCGTATACGCCACTTCCTGCTAATATTACAGCTACTTTTTTCATGCTTTTATATTCCTTAATTAAATTTATTAAGCTTATAGTTTGAAGTTTAACATGTACTAAATTGTCTATTTAAATTAATTTCAGTGTGAAAATTGTACGCTAGGTAAGTTGTAATGCGGTATATATCTTTTGGTGATTATAGCTAATGAAAAAAAGTATAAAGGATCGCTATGATCTTTGATCCATTATGCTAGAATACTCGTCCGGTTATTGGGTTGGATGACTATAATCGAAGTGAGTAACAGCGGATGTAGTCGTTAAAAAACCTTTTTCCACATTGGTCTAAAAGAATAAAAAAAGAACCTCGTATTATCTTTTTTAAATTAAAAACATGTAGTTAAAGTATTTTCTAGGCATTGCATTATGCTTTGGAAGATTTTTTTGTGGCTGTTATCTACATACTTATCCACAGCTTGCTCAAGTTGAAATGAGACAATGATTGATAATTCACAGTCGTTTTATTTCCTACCTTATGGCATGCTTACAATCACCTTAATTTTTTGCATTTAGGATCCAAATTCACCATGGCTCAGATCCCCGAAAACCCACTTATTTTAGTTGATGGCTCGTCATATTTATTTCGTGCTTATCATTCTCCGCCGCATTTAACTAATTCTAAAGGTGAGGCTACGGGCGCTATTTATGGCGTGATCAACATGCTTAAAAGCTTGATCAGACAATATGATCCCTCACACATGGTGGTTATATTTGATGCAAAAGGCAAAACGTTCCGTAACGACATGTATAGCGAGTATAAGGCAAATCGTCCGCCTATGCCTGATGACTTACGCACACAAATAGCACCAATACACAGTATTATCAAAGCGATGGGTTTTCCGCTAATTAGCATCGAAGGTGTTGAAGCCGATGATGTTATTGGTACATTTGCACGTATAGCATCAGAGCAAAAACGACATGTACTCGTCTCTACTGGCGATAAAGACATGGCACAGCTTGTTAATGAACACGTTACGCTAATAAACACGATGACCGACAGTATTTCAGATCCCGTTACCGTGGTTGAAAAGTTTGGTGTAGGCCCTGAACTTATTATTGATTACTTAGCATTAATGGGCGATAAGGTCGATAATATTCCGGGTGTTGAAGGTTGTGGGCCTAAAACGGCGGTTAAGTGGTTAGAAAAATATGGCTCGTTGCAAGGTGTAATGGATCACGCAAGTGAGATCAAGGGTAAAATAGGTGAAAAGTTAGCTGCAGCTCTCGATCATCTGCCTTTAAGCTACGAGCTTGCAACAATTAAGTGCGATGTTGAAGTCGAATCAGATCTTGATACGTTCAAACTACAAGAGCCAAATAAAGACGAATTAATTGCACTATATGGTGAGTGCGAATTCCGTCGTTGGTTAGCTGAGTTGCTAGATAACCCTAAAGATGCAGAAACACATCTAGCTGTACCTACCGAAGCCACTGAATTACCAAAAGTAGAAGATGCTCATTACGAAACTATTTTAACGCAAGCGCAATTTGATACGTTAATAGAGCAATTAAATAGTGCCGAGTTATTTGCATTTGATACAGAAACTACCAGCCTTGATTACATGAAAGCGCAATTAGTGGGTATGAGTTTTGCCGTAAAAGCGGGTGAAGCTGTGTATTTACCTCTAGCGCATGACTACCCAGGTGCGCCTGATCAACTAAGCCTTGAATTTGTAATGCAAAAGCTAGGTCCAATTTTGGCCGATGAAAACAAAGCTAAAGTAGGGCAAAACCTTAAATACGACAAAAGTGTATTAGCGAATGCAGGTTTTGCGCTAAATGGTATTAAGTTTGACACCATGCTTGAGTCATACGTATTTAATAGTGTGGGTACACGCCATGATATGGACTCGCTAGCACTTAAATATCTAGGCCATAAAAATATTAGCTTTGAAGATATTGCTGGCAAAGGTAAAAAGCAACTTACCTTCAACCAAATTGAACTTGAAAAAGCTGCGCCTTATGCTGCAGAAGATGCCGATATTACTTTGCGCCTACATGAAGTGCTTTGGCCAAAAATAGCGGCTGATGAAAAGCTAAAATCTGTATTCGAAGATATAGAAATGCCACTTGTTAGTGTGATTTCTGATATTGAACGAACCGGTGTAGCAATAGACAGCAATATGCTTGCAGCGCACAGCCAACGATTAGGCGAGCGTTTAATTGAACTTGAAAAAGAAGCATTTGAAATAGCAGGCGAACCATTTAATTTAAGCTCTCCTAAGCAACTACAAGTATTGTTGTTTGAAAAGCTTGGCCTGCCTATCATCAAAAAAACACCTAAAGGTGCACCTTCTACCGCAGAAGAAGTATTGCAAGAGCTTGCTCATGATTATCCACTACCTAAAGTAATTATAGAGCATCGTGGTTTATCAAAGCTTAAATCAACTTACACCGATAAATTACCATTAATGGTGAATGAGAAAACCCAGCGTGTACATACGTCTTATCATCAGGCAATTACTGCAACGGGGCGCTTGAGTTCAACCGATCCTAATTTACAAAATATTCCTATTCGTTCAGAAGAAGGGCGTCGAATTCGTGAAGCGTTTATAGCTGCAGATGGTTATAAAATTGTCGCTGCCGATTATAGTCAAATTGAGCTGCGCATTATGGCGCACCTTTCACAAGACAAAGGTTTATTAAATGCATTTGCTAACGGCTTAGATGTACACAGTGCAACTGCCGCTGAAGTATTTGGTGTAGAGCTTGATGATGTAACTACCGATATGCGCCGCAAGGCGAAAGCAGTAAACTTTGGCTTAATTTATGGTATGTCGGCATTTGGTTTAGCACGTCAACTAGATGTGCCACGCCATGAAGCGCAGCATTACATAGATAAATACTTTGAGCGTTTTCCTGGTGTATTAGAGTACATGGAAACAACACGCGAAAAAGCAGCTGAAAATGGCTATGTTGAAACAATATTTGGTCGCCGCCTACATTTACCAGAAATAAACGCACGTAATGGCGCGCGCAGGAAAGGAGCCGAACGTGCTGCTATAAACGCACCAATGCAAGGTACTGCCGCCGATATTATTAAAAAAGCAATGCTGAGTGTTAACCGTTGGGTACACGAACAGGCGCCAAATACGATTAAGCTACTAATGCAAGTACACGATGAATTAGTATTTGAAATTAAAACAGACTGCGCACCAGAATATACAAAACATATTTGTGAACTGATGTCGCAAGCTGCAGCGCTTGATGTGCCACTTATTGTTGAAGCCGACGAAGGTGACAACTGGGAACAAGCCCATTAATGCAATTTGAGCATTTTAATTAAAGCGCCTTTTGGCGCTTTTTTTATGTTTAAGTAAAAGGGCGAATAACAGCGATTCAATTAGCTATGTGCAAGCTTTAGTTAAAATAAGGTTAATTTAAGCAACTATTTGTATTAAATCGTTATATGTTCGTCAATTCGAGCTGTTTTACAGGAATATGATTGTATTTTAATGCGTGCTTTTGTTAAAGTCCCGCCTGTCCTATCCTGTAGGACATCCTGTTGATGATGCATCTGAAAGGGTGCAACAAATTGATAGCTTCTCCCCAGTTTGCTATACCGGCCTACCAACTTGTTTGGTGGGCCGTTTTTTGTTTTACACCTGAAAATCCTATCTAAAAAATTATTTATTGCGCTATACCTATTGTATTATTCATTCGTCATTTCGAGGTGGTTTGGGTACATCGCAGGTGATACCATCAAAGTAATATTATTATTTTCATTTTATTACTAAGGAGTGCGTTATGTTTAAAGCATTAGCTATTGCAGGTTTTTCTTTATCAAGTTTAGTTATTTCTAATGTTGCTCAGGCCGATTGGCAGCTAGTGAATGATAAAAGCCAACTAAGCTTTGTTTCAATTAAAAAAGATTCGATTGCTGAAGCTCACCATTTTACTAACCTTGAAGGTATGCTTTCTGATAAAGGTGAGTTTAGCGTTAATGTTGATTTAACATCAGCCGAAACTCTAATTCCTATTCGTAATGAGCGTTTAACAGCAATATTATTTGAAGCAGCTAAATTCCCCAATGCTGTTTTAACTGCAAATTTAACTAAAGAGCTGAGTAATCTTAAAAAATCTGGTCAATATGTATTGAAAGGTATTGAAGCGGAACTTGATTTTCATGGTAATAAAAAATCATTGGCTATTGATGTACTCGTTAATAGCACGCAAAGTGGCGATTTAACCGTATCATCATTAACACCTATTATTATTAATAGTAGTGATTTTGGTGTAACTGAAGGCGTTAAACAACTGCAAAAATTAGCGGGTTTACCTTCAATTGCAACAGCAGTACCTGTTACGTTTGCAATTACACTTAAAAAACAGTGATTTCTTTAAGTGAGCTTAGCAAGCGATTAAGCGAGCCAAGCAAACCTTTTAATAGTTGGCAGCCTAACCATTGTGGGGAGTTGCCAATTGTTATTAATAATGAAGGGAAATGGTTTTACGATGGCAGCGAAATAACACGCCCAGCCATGGTGAAGTTGTTTGCTTCTGTATTGTGTAAAGAAGGTGAGCAATTTTATTTAAAAACACCTGTCGAAAAAATAACAATAACGGTTGATGATGCGCCGTTTATTATTGTTGATTGGCGTTTTGAAAATACAGCGCAAGGACAGGTGTTGTGTTGTATTGATAATCTAGCTAGGCAGTGGCTGGTTAGCGCTCAGCAGCCCTTGCATATAAAAGACTACAAAGGTTCAAAGGTGCCTTATTTAAAGCTACCGTATGGTTGTAGTGCGCGAGTTTCACGCAGTGTATTTTATCAGTGGGCTGAAAAAGCCGAGTCTGATAAGCTCGGCTATTTTATTAAATCTGCCAAAGAGCAGTTTTATTTATCCTAACACCAGATCTTAAGCCTCTGGGTTAGTTTCGTCAGTGACTACTTCATCAGTAGGTGGTATAGCAATCACAGGTCCTAAAAACCATTCATCTAGCTTTTTAGCTACTTCTGGTAAACCCGTGCCTTTTAATGATGAAAATGCATGAACTGTAATATCCCCATCAAGCGTGCTTAATTCACGGCGAACTTGCAGTACTTGTGATTTACGAGGGCCTTGCTTTAGTTTGTCGGCTTTAGTTAATAGTGCTAATACTGGAATTTCACTACCAATTGCCCAGTTAATTAAATCACGGTCTAAGTCTTTTAATGGATGACGAATATCCATTAAAATAACAATACCTTTTAAGCTTTGACGCTTTTGTAGGTATTCGCCTAACGACTTTTGCCATTTCTTTTTCATTTCGATTGGTACTTTAGCAAAGCCATAGCCTGGCAAATCGATAAGGCGCATATCGTCAACATCCGCTAAATCGAATGTATTGATTAGCTGGGTACGCCCAGGTGTTTTACTTGTACGTGCTAGCTTTTGATCGGTTAATGCATTTAATGCACTCGACTTACCTGCATTGGAACGACCGGCAAACGCAACTTCAATTCCCGTATCAGCAGGTAATTTAGTAATGTCGGGAGCGCTTGTTACGAAAGACGCAGTATTATATTTGATACGAGATTTGAGCACAGGCTCTCCTAAAACTTAAAAAAATAACGTTGAGTAAACCAAATTCACTCAGGGCACGTATTTTATACTATAAAGGATGTATTAAAAAGCGTATTTAACCACCTAAAAACAGTACCTATGGTACATTTAAAACATGTTAAAGCTTAATCTAAGTCAAAACCCTGTAAATTATAAGCTTAATATGTGTAGAAAACGTGCCAGAGAATTTATTATCGTGTAGAATATATGTATTACAGCATCACGATTGTAGATGATACAGGGTCGGAAACAGAGAATTCACCATGAAAAAAATAGCACTATCTTTAACAATATTGCTTGGTGCGTTGTCAGCAAGCAACGCAACAGCATTTGATGGCGATGTAAACGCAGGTAAAGAAAAATCAGCAACGTGTGCGGCTTGTCACGGCCCAGACGGTAATGCGCCGGTTAATATTTACCCTAAAATTGCAGGTCAACATCCAGATTATATCCTTAAGCAACTTCAGGATTTAAAATTAGGTATGACGTCAGGCGGCAAAGAAGGGCGTATGGATCCAGTAATGAGCGCTATGGCTATGCCACTTAGCGAGCAAGACATGAAAGATCTAGCAGCTTATTTTTCTTCAATGAACATGACCGAAGGTGCTACACCTAAAGATGTCGTTGATGTTGGCGAAATGCTTTTTAAAGCAGGCGATGCAGAGCGTGGAATTCCATCATGTGCAGCATGTCATGGTCCACGTGGTAACGGTTCGTCACTTGCTAAGTTTCCAAAAATTTCTTTTCAGCATCCAGGATACATCAAGTCTCAACTTGAAAAATTCCGTGATGGTACTCGTCATAATGACCTAAATGGCATGATGGGCGATATTGCAAAAAAATTAACAGATAAAGACATTGAAGTACTTTCTCAGTACTTAGGTGGTTTACACTAAAGTCGTATTTATTTATTTTTAATTAATGAATAGACTACAATATGTATAAAAAAGCAGCTTAAGCTGCTTTTTTTGTGTCCGAAATTAGCGATATTACCGTTATGCTTTGTAAGACATTGACCATGCAGTGGTGTGAGAAAAGTCTTATTTTAAATATTTTTTTTTCATTAACTCATTGTAATTTAAAATAAGTTAAATTTGTTAATGTATGTAGTGTAAGAAAAAAGATATAAATTAGTTGTAACAAAATTATTAACGAGTAGATTAACCCCTGTCGCAAAAAAAACAATAAAAAAACGGAAATAGCTATAAGGAAAGTAGCGCGGCACGACTACATAGCACAAGATTGGTGCTACTAAAGGAAATAATAAAAAAGAGTCAGGAAGACCGATAATAATAAAAACTCATGGAAGTTTAATAATAAAAACAAAATGGAATGCTACAAGGAACGTAAAAATAATAACAATACGGACTGATAATAATAAAAATAATAAAGACTAAAAAAAGTCGAAGGGAGAAGTGTCCAGATAATGGCGCTCAGATTAGCAGGCGGTAGAGATGTTTTCTCTACCGCCTTTTTATTTGTCCTGTTACAATACCCACCGTTTAATAACTAGCAGTAAGCTAGTTTAGGCGCTATAACACAGAGAAGCCCAACCTCTGAAGCGCAAACTGAATTCTTCTGGCTATGCCAGCATTGCGATGCCCATTAATTTGCGCCTCGCTCAAAACCTCTTAAGTGAGACGATCAAGATATGAGTAGAACGAAAAAGTCACGCAAAAGCCCAGCAAATGGACCTGTACGTTTAAGCCAAGATAAGCTTAAAGAGATGCGTGCGTTAAAAGAGCAACGAGTTAAAAAAACCAAAGGCGCTAAGCCTGGTTCGCGTAATGCACCGGATGCATTAAATGGTGATAGCCAAAATTCACAATCAGGTTCTAGAGATAAGCGTATTGGTAGTAAAAAACCAGTGCCATTGGTTGCAACTGCTGTTGAACCAAAAGTAGAAATGAAACGTAACCTGAAGCCAACTATTGAGCTTAAAAAAGTTGTACAGCCAGAGTTTACACCAGAGCAAGAGCTTGAAGCGCTTGAGAACGATGTGCGTTTACTTAAATTAGTTGAGCGCCATGAAGGTGGTGAATTACTAACAGGCAAAGATGCTAAATATTTTAATAGCCGCATTGCTCGTCATCAAGTTTTATGTGAATTGTTAGGTCTTGAAGACGAAGATGAACCAGAGCTTGAAGATGACTTTAGTGATGAAGACAAGTCAAATTCTGACTTTGATCAGTATTTATCAAATGATCTAGCAAATGAATGGCTAGATGATGAAGAAGACAAGTAATTAATAAGGGTAATTAATGAGTACCGCGGTAATTTTAGCCTTACTTTTAGGCGCTGCTATTATAGCTGGCTTGGCATTTTATGCAGGTCAGTTATTGTATAAGTTAAATGCGCAAAAAAAGTTAATTGCGAAGGCGCAGACTGAGAAAAAGCAAAAGCTTGAAAAGTCTCGCTTAGAGCGAAATGCAAAACTAGCCGATAGTATTCATTTAATTGCGCGTGCAATGAATGAAGAGCAGTGTGAGCCTTCTGAAGGCTGTTTACGTATTTGGGTACTTATGTCTCAATATGGCTTTGAGAGCGAGCGTGATTTAACGGCGCTGTATCCTGGCATTCATCAAATGTACCAGGTAGTTAAAGAGATGCCGACGCACGATGCACGTAAAAAATACTCTAAAAAAGAGATTTTTAAGTTAGATAAGGCTCGCTGGCACGCAGAAGAAACACTTAAAGATGAAGTTAAAGCCGATTGCGCTAAAATTATCATTGAATTTAAAGCCGCTCCTGGCAGCGATAAAGTAGTTTTTAACTAGCTTTAGTTTTTCGAGTACTCAAAAAAAGCAGACCTTGGTCTGCTTTTTTTATGCGTAAAAATTTTCATACTAATTGCATTAAATTAGTATCAGTTAAATCACTCGTGAAAAACGCGTCGCATTTATTTGTTTTTGTAAATGAGCATCGAAGCACATACAAATAATACGAATGAATAAGTTTCCGCGTGGTGTTACGCTAATCTTATTATCAATTATAGTGACTAGTTCATCTTTTATAAGTGGCGCAAGCGCTACTAATGCACTCTCAAAGTAGTCATTAAATATAAGCGCGTGTTTTTCACTAAAGTCTTGTATATTTAATTCAAATTGGCAAATGAGCTGTTTAATTGCATCAGCACGAATTACATCATCATGTGTTAAGTGCATTCCTTTATTAAGAGCACTGCCGCTTTGTGTTTCGATGCTGTGGTAATAATGTTTTAATTCTTTTTGATTTTGTAAAATGGCAGTGCCAATTTGCGAAATTGATGACACGCCTAAACCTAATAAATCACAATTTCCATGGGTTGTATAACCTTGAAAGTTACGATGTAACTTGCCTTCATTTTGCGCAACAGCTAGTTCATTATCAGTTTTTGCAAAATGGTCCATACCAATAAATTGATAGCCTGCCTGCGTCATTTGCTCCAAGGTATTTTTAAACATGGTGAGCTTGTTATGTGCACTGGGTAAATCGGTATCTTTAATCTTACGCTGTGCGGCAAAGCGCTCTGGTAAATGCGCATAGTTAAACACTGATACTCTATCAGGGCTTAGCTCAATAAGTTGCTCTATAGTTTGCCTAAAGCTCTCTGGTGTTTGCAGAGGAAGCCCGTAAATCATATCTGCATTAATAGATTGAAACCCCAGCTCGCGAGCTTGTGTAATTAATTGCTTAACGATATTTGCATTTTGCGGGCGATTAACAGCAAGTTGTACGTCATCGTTAAAGTCTTGTATACCAAACGAGACGCGGTTAAAGCCAAGTATTCTTAAATCAACAAGCATATTATCGGCAAGTGAGCGTGGGTCTATTTCAATGCCGCGCTCTGTTGTGCTTGTAAAATTAAAGTGTTGCTCTAAAAGCTTAATTAAACGGGTCATTTGTTTTGCGGTTAAAAAGGTGGGAGTACCACCCCCCAAATGTAATTGCTCAACCGTGTAGCTTTTAAATAAAGGCGCTTGGGCAGTAATTTCTTTTGCTAAAAAGTCGAGATACGTATCTGCCTTAGATTGATGGCGGGTAATTATTTTATTACAACCACAGTAGTAGCACAGCTGACTACAAAACGGGATGTGAATATATAAAGAAAGAGAGCGACTTGTTGATGATTCTATAGCGCTTAGTAGGTCTTGTTGCTGGTACCCGTCACGCAGTGATAAAGCCGTGGGATAAGAGGTATAACGCGGACCAGACACATTATATTTGTTTATTAGGGTTTCATCCCATTGTGGAAGTTTAATCATCACGCGCACCTAAGTATTTATTTAGGGGGGATTATAAAAAAGTACGCAGTGAGGCGGTTTGATCTATAACAAAAAAGGCGCCGAAGCACCTTTTTTAATAAAATATCAATTAATGCGGTCTAATTAATACGTAACAGTATGGGCATCTTTGAGATATTGAAATAACTCTTTATAACCTTTACCCGGCTTTTCAGCTTTCGCTTCTTTTGCCGCATTACGAACCAATTGACGCATTTGCTGACGATCAAGAGACGGGAACTGCTCAATAGTCTCATTGATAAGGTCATCACCTTGTTCAATTAGGTCTGAACGTAGTTGCTCAATTTTTTTGACCAATACTTCAGCTTGGTTATTTTTATTAAGCATTACATCGATAATCGCTTTAATATCATCAATGTTTTCTACAGTACGCAGTGTTTTAGCGATGTAGTTTAAGTGGCGGCGGTACGCGTCGCTTTTGTTACTTATTTTATCAGCAACAACCATCGCTTCTTTTAAATCGTCATTTAATGGCAGGCGTTCGCGCTGTTTTTTACCCATTTTGGCAATTTCAGTACCTAACTGATGAAACTCTTGCGCTTCGCGTTTAAGCTCCGTTCTTGATACATATTCAATTTCTTCTTCAATTTCAGCAGGCTTGCCTTTTTTCTTTGCCATGGGGTGCTCTTAAATAAAAATAACTTTTACCATTATACATGAATATGATACTTAGGAATATTAGCTGATGTGATGCATTGAGTGTGTTAGCATTTAAATATAAGAAATGCGTGCATTATGCCTCTAAGGCTCAGGACTTAATTTATGAAAAGCCAACAAAACGATCCAATTTATTCTCAAATATCGCAAGTTAAAGATGCGGTATCAGAAGTACTCGAACATGCTAAAAAATTAGGTGCTACAGCTGCAGAAGCTGCTATGTCTAGCACGTCTGGTTTATCGGTTAGCACACGAATGGGTGAAGTAGAAACCATTGAGTTTAACCAAGATGGCGGCTTAGGCATTAGTGTATATGTTGGTAACAATAAAGGTTCGGCGTCGACGGCTGATTTAAATCCAAAAACATTGCGCACGGTAGTCGAAAAAGCGATTGATATAGCCAAATTTACATCGGATGATCCATTCAACGGCGTTGCTGATAAAGAGTTACTTGAATTTAATCCTAAAGATTTAGATTTATACCATCCTTGGGATGTAAGTCCTGAGGAAGGTATTGAGCTTTGTCATGCTGCTGAGCAAGCTGCATTAAATGCAGACGAGCGCATTGTTAACTCTGATGGTGCGAGTTTTTCATCGCATCAGGGATTACGTGTTTATGGTAACAGCCACGGTTTAATTGCAGGCTTTCCACGTACTCGTCACAGTATTAGTACTATGGTAATAGGTCAAGATGGCGAGCATATGCAGCGCGACTCTGCTTATACGGTTGCACGCGATCAGGCTGGTTTAAATGATGCGGCGGCAGTGGGTCTTGAAGCGGCAGCTGAAACTTTGGCTAAATTAAACAGCCAAAAGTTAGGCACAATGAAAGTGCCTGTTATTTTTAGAGCCGATATTGCAAATTCATTGTTTGGTCACTTGGTGTCGGCAATTGGTGGTGGCGCGCTTTATCGTAAATCAAGTTTTTTACTTGATAGCTTAGGCACTCAGGTATTTAGTAATTGTGTGAATATTGCTGAGCGCCCACATATTTTAAAAGGGTTGGCATCGTCACCGTTTGATAGCGAAGGTGTTAAAACATTCGATAGAGAAATTATTCAAGGCGGCGAGTTACAAACGTATTTATTAGCAAGTTATGCCGCGCGTAAAATGAACATGACGCCAACAGGACATGCTGGCGGTATACATAACTGGCTTGTTGAGCAAACTCATAACGATTTAACTGCACTATTAAAAACGATGGGCACTGGCTTATTAGTTACAGAGCTAATGGGGCAGGGCGTAAATACCGTAACGGGTGACTACTCTCGTGGTGCTGCTGGTTTTTGGGTTGAAAATGGTGAAATCCAATATCCTGTAAGTGAAATTACCATTGCTGGTAATTTAAAAGATATGTTTAAAGGCATATCTGCTATTGGTGGTGACATAGAGCGTCGTGGTGGTATTCAAACTGGCTCAGTATTAATAGAGCAAATGCAAATAGCTGGCGCGTAGTACTAATACGCAGTGTATACTTAGACCCAGAGTATTATCTCTGGGTCTAAGTGAGCTTTTACGAGGTGTAAAATGGCTAAAGATAGATATGCACCAAAACCGCTAACCGATATTATGGCGGGGTTAAATAATCGTTTATCGGCTTATGCAGGCAAAAGCCAAGCACTTGATACACAGCAAACACTACTTAAAGATTTTTTAGGTCCTAAATTGGGTGATAAATGCCGAGTCAGTAATTACCGAGACGGCACGCTAATGATAGAGGCGGTATCTGCACCTATCGCGCTTAGGCTTAATTATTTAAAAATGGATATGCTTTCACACTTTAGAGCAGCTGGAATGGCAGAGCTCGGACAAATAAAAATAACTGCAAACCCTCAAGCAACTCAAAGATTAAGTACAGCGAATAAGTCGGGCAGTCCTGCAGTTACCAACTCACGTAAAATGAGTGAGCAAACAGCGGATTACTTAAACGCGATAGCATCGTCTGCGCCCCCTTCATTAAAAGAAAAACTAGAGCGTTTAGCGCTTCACGGAAAAAATAAAAGCAAGCCTTAACTACCCACTATCTTGTTATTGGTGGGGCTAATTTGGCAGCTCACCGCATTCAAAATACTTTGTTACATATTCCATTTTATTGTTGGTCTAATGAGGTTTATGATACTGCGTGGTGTGCTTTATTATTTAAAGCTCCCTTGATACCCATTCCATTAAGTAAAAGCGTACAGGCAGTGCTATTTTTACTCCTGCTATATTCAAGAATTTAATGGAGTTGGTATGTGATACCAACCTGCATAAATCTTTGATCAATTTAACGAATTAAATTGCACTATAACGTCGTTAAAAATTTTTTATTTAGAACAACTAGATACAAAAACTTTTGCCTAGTTCTAGCGTAATTTTCTTAACGTTAAATAGACCCCATACATAAGCAGATTGGTATGATTTAATTCTAACTAACAAACGGAATAATTATGAATAAAGTAACAATGGCTGCTGCAAGTATCGCACTTGCGCTTGGCTTGGTAGGTTGTGGTGAAAAACAACAAGAAACTAAAGTAACCGACACTCCAGTAGTAACAGCACCCGCTGAAAAACCACTAGAGCTTGGTATTGAATTAGCTAATATGGATAGTTCAGTACGCGCACAAGACGATTTTTACTACCATGTAAATGGTCATTGGTTAGCTAAAACTGAAATACCAGGTGATAAATCTAACTACGGTTCTTTTTCGCAGTTATATGATGAGTCGCAAAAAGCGATGAAAATAGCCCTTGAAAGTGCAGCCGCAAACAAAGCCGCTAAAAAAGGCAGTGATGAGTACAAAATTGGTGCATTTTATAAAAGCTATATGAATAAAGATGCGCGTAATGAGCTAGGTATTACGCCATTACAACCGTCATTAGATACAATTGATAGCGTTAAATCTAAAGCTGATTTAGTGGGTTTAATGGCTAAAATTCAAAAACAAGGCGGTACTTTACCGTTTGGTTGGTTTGTAAATAACGATGCTAAAAATTCAAGCGAGTATGCATTGTATTTATCTCAGTCGGGTCTTGGTTTACCAGATCGTGACTATTACTTAAAAGATGACGAAAAATTCACTAAAATTCGCGCTTCTTACGAGCAATATATCACTGATGTTTTAGCAAAGTCAGGCGTTAAAAATGCAGCAGAAGCAGCTAAGAGCGTACTTGCATTTGAAAAAACACTAGCTGATGCTCAGTGGAGCCGTGTGCAAAGCCGTGATGCAACTAAATCTTATAACAAGATGACAGTAGCAGATGCAAGCAAGTTGATGGGTGACCTTGATTTAGCTGCATTCTTTAAAGATGCAGGCGTGAGTGCAAGTGACATTATTGTACGTCAACCAAGCTACTTAGAAGCACTTGCTACTATTTACAAAGACACTGATTTAGCGACGTGGAAAAACTACTTAAAATTTCATTTTGTAAGTGGTTATGCAGAGCTACTTAGTGAAGATTTAGTTAACCTTAACTTTGACTTTTACAGCACAACACTTCGTGGCGTAGAAGAACAAGCACCTCTTTGGAAGCAAGCGGTTGATGCATCTAACAGTGTACTTGGTGAAATTTTAGGTAAGGTATACGTTAAAGATAACTTCCCGCCAGAAGCTAAAGCACGCATGGAAGAGCTAGTTGATAACGTAATTAAAGGTTATGGCGTTGCTATTGAAAATCTTGAGTGGATGAGCCCTGAAACAAAGCTTGCAGCGAAAGAAAAACTAGACAAATTTACACCTAAAATTGGTTACCCAGACACGTGGAAAGATTACTCAGAGCTAGATATTAACTCAGATGAGCTAGTAGGCAATTACATTCGTTATAGCGAATGGGCATACGCAGACATGATTGCTAAATTGGGTAAACCAGTTGATCGCTCTGAGTGGCACATGACTCCGCAAACAGTCAATGCGTATTACAATCCAGTAAACAACGAAATTGTATTTCCAGCCGCTATTTTACAACCGCCATTCTTTAATTTAGAAGCGGATGATGCTGTAAACTACGGCGCAATTGGTGCAGTAATTGGGCATGAGCTTGGTCATGGTTTTGACGACCAAGGTGCTAAATACGACGGTGATGGCAACTTACGTAACTGGTGGAGTGAGACTGACCTTAAGCAATTTGAAGAGCGTACAGCGGCTTTAGTTGCACAGTATAACGAATATAAACCGTTTGAAGATGCAAGTGTTAATGGCGAGCTAACGCTTGGCGAAAACATTGGTGACTTAGGAGGCTTAACGGTTGCGCATAAAGCGTATATGCTGTCTTTAGGTGATAAAAAATCACCAGTGATTGATGGTTACACAGGCGATCAACGCTTCTTTATGGGTTGGTCACAAATTTGGCGTCGTAACTATCGCGATGAAGAGTTACGTAATCGTTTATTAACAGACCCTCATTCACCAAGTCACTACCGTGTAATCGGTATCTTGTCGAATATGCCTGAGTTTTACGAAGCGTTTGACGTAAAAGAAGGTGATAAAATGTATATCAAACCAGAAGATCGCGTAAAAATCTGGTAATTTACTAAATAGACCGATTTAAAGTTAACAAAAAACCAGTAAGTTTTTAGCTTACTGGTTTTTTTGTATCTTGAATTTGTAAATAACCTGAACTATGGATAATAAATCTATCTCAAGCAGCTATTTTCAGCGCTAACTGCGTTGAATTTACTTGCAATAGGCCAGCTATTGACGCGTAAATTCGCCTTGTTTTCACTAAAAATCTCTGGCTAGAGAAAATAAATTTAAATATCACCATGATTCAATACGTTAATAAATCTCTTAACCAGAGTTCAGGTTAAATAAGCTTTAGCTCATTAAGCATTGGTGCATCCATTTTTCGTTACTGAGTACGTTTTTATAAAGCGCGAGTTGGTTTTGTGCTCGCTCTAAATTATGCTCTGCATGAGCCACTTTAAAGTACACATCGTTATTTAAATAATCAGTTAAAAAGCGCACACTTAACATGAGCGGCATTATTTTAGCGCCTAGCAGCAGGCTTTCTTGTTCTTTTGTACTCATGCTACTTTTTAATGGCGTTACATAGCCTTTAACAATGGCTGAAAATATATCTTTTCGAATAACAACGTTGCGTAAGTTTGTTGAATCCTCTGCTTCGGGGGAGCAGAAAGTGCGTACCATGTCGCCAAAATCATAAAGCCGAAATCCCGCCATACAGGTGTCTAAATCAATCACTGCTTTTGCTTTGTGAGTTGTATTACAAAACAGCATATTATTTATTTTTGTATCGTTATGACACACTCTAAGCGGTATTTGCTTAGCTACCTGACTAAGCTCAGTAATTAAATGCTGCTGCGTTAAGCAATATTCTATTTCGTCAGCGCAGTGCTTTACTCTATTTACAGAGTTATTTGTGATTGCGGTATTTAATTGCTCAAAGCGCATCGCTAAGTTATGAAAATCAGGGATTACAGTGTGTAACTGTTGCGCATTAAAATCTTGTAATGCATGAGCAAATACGCCAAAGGCGTAAGCCGCTTGCTCGCTCTGCTGGGTATTTTTAACAACGTCTTCGCTGTAGCTACCGCTAATATAATTAAGGACGCGATAATACGCATTATCAATTTTTATTAAGTGTTCGTTGTTTTGTATGGCTATATGCTTAACTGTTTCAAGGGGGTAGTTGCTTTGTAGTTGTTTGGTATTTAAATGCTGCTCAATTAGTCTTGCATTACTCACTAACTGAGCAGGGTTTTTAAATACCTCAGTATTAAGTTTTTGCACAATAAATTGTTTATCAATACTTGTAAGTAGCCATGTACTATTTATATGACCGCTACCAATCGCACTAACTTGAGTTAACTCAGGGGGCAGTGCTAACAGTTCGCTTAGCTTATTTTGTATTGAGATATTCATTGTGCTCACCTATGCCCTTTTTTATGCGTATCGGGCAACTATTTTTTCGATAATTTCAGCATTCGCTTCAGGAAAATCATAATTTTCTAATTCACTAATTGCTACCCATTCGCTAGGTTGCCCTTCAGCGCCATGTGCCTCACCGCTAAAGTTACTTACTACGTGTACATCTAATTTAACGCATTTATCGCCGTAGTCATGTTCAATCACCATCAGTTGGCTAGAGCTGTGAATAGTTAATCCAACTTCTTCAATAAGCTCGCGTTTAAGTGCAACAAACACACTTTCTCCAGTTTCTACTTTGCCACCAGGAAATTCCCATAAACCGCCTTGATGTTGTTCATCTGCGCGTTTACAAATGAATATAGCGTTATTTTTCTTAATAACACCAACAGCTACATGTACAATTTCTATAGTCATTACTTTAAAACTCCATAAAAAAAAGCGACGCTAGCGCCGCTTTTTAATAAGCTAATAACAATACTGGGCTATTTTAATTTACCGCAACATTGTTTGAATTTTTGACCTGATTTACAAGGACAAGGGTCATTACGACCTACTTTTGGTTCTGTACGAGCCATTACAGTAGCTGTTTCTGGTGCTGGCGCTTCGCCACCTACTTGCTCAGCTTCTTCATGTTGGTATTCGCGAGGAGCATTTTCACTTTTACGGTGTTGCTCTTCTACTTTTTCAACATCTTCTTCTGCGCGTACTTGTACTTTACTTAGGATGCTTACAACATCTACTTTCAAGTTTTCAAGCATTTCAGAAAACAGCTCAAACGATTCACGCTTATACTCTTGCTTAGGATTCTTTTGCGCGTAACCACGTAAATGAATACCTTGACGTAAGTGATCCATAGCAGCAAGGTGATCTTTCCAATGCTGATCAAGACTTTGTAGCATAATCGCTTTTTCGAATTGACGTAAAACAGAATCGCCAACTTGCTCTTCTTTTTGCTTGTATGACTGCTCAACCGCCTGCTCAATACGCTCACGAAGTTTTTCTTCGTATAGTTTATTGTCATCTGCTAACCACTGAGTGATTGGCAACTCAAGTAAGAAGTCTTGTTTTAAACGCTCTTCAAGGCCAGGAATATCCCACATTTCAGCAAGGCTTTGTGGTGCAATGTATTGATCAATTACACTAGCAAGAACATCACCACGAATTGCTGTGATAGTCTCTGAAATATCGCCTTCTTCAAGTAGCTCATTACGTTGAGAGTAAACAACGCGACGTTGATCGTTTGCTACATCATCGTACTCAAGCAATTGCTTACGAACATCAAAGTTACGTGCTTCTACTTTACGCTGTGCATTTTCAATCGCACGGTTTACCCATGGATGTTCAATTGCTTCACCGCGTTGCATACCTAGTTTACGCATCATGTTAGTCATGCGTTCACCAGCGAAGATACGCATTAGTGCATCGTCCATCGATAAGTAGAAACGGCTAGAACCGGCGTCACCTTGACGACCAGAACGACCACGTAATTGGTTATCTATACGACGAGATTCGTGACGTTCAGTACCAATGATATGTAAACCGCCAGCATCAATTACCGCATCATGGCGAATTTTCCAAGCTGCTTTAATTTCAGCAATTTGCTCAGCAGTTGGGTTCTCAAGTTTTTCAACTTCACTGTTCCAGTTACCACCTAACACGATATCGGTACCACGACCGGCCATGTTGGTTGCAATTGTTACTGTACCTGGTAGGCCAGCATCTGAAACGATATCTGCTTCTTGCGCATGAAATTTGGCATTAAGTACGTTGTGCTTAATTTTTTCTTTGCGTAAAAACTGCGATAAATACTCAGAACTTTCAATTGAAATAGTACCTACAAGTACCGGTTGTCCGCGGTCTTGACAGTCTTTAATATCAATTAAAATTGCTTCGTATTTTTCTTCTTGCGTTAGGTAAACTAAGTCGGCGCGATCATCACGAACCATTGGCTTATTAGTTGGCATAACAACAGTATCTAGACCGTAGATAGATTGAAACTCAAAAGCTTCAGTATCGGCAGTACCTGTCATACCTGCTAATGTTTCGTATAAACGGAAGTAGTTTTGGAACGTAATAGATGCAAGTGTTTGGTTTTCGTTCTGAATATTTACACCTTCTTTAGCTTCAACAGCTTGGTGTAAACCTTCTGACCAACGACGACCTTCCATTGAACGACCAGTATGCTCATCGATAATGATTACTTCGTTTTCTTTTACTACGTAATCAACATCTTTTTGGTATAGCTTGTGGGCACGAAGGGCCGCATAAACGTGACTTAGTAGCGTAATGCTTGCTGCTGAGTAAAGCGAATCGCCTTCTTCAATTAAGCCGCGTTCAGTAAGTAGCTCTTCTACTTTAATTTGACCACGTTCTGTTAAATGAACTTGCTTAGACTTTTCATCAATAGTGTAATCGCCATCGCCTTCAACTCCTTCTTCGTCTTCTTTTTCTTGAAGTTCAAGTAAAGGAACGATGGTATTTATTTCAGTGTATAGCTCAGAGCTGTCCTCAGCTGGGCCTGAAATAATAAGCGGAGTACGCGCTTCATCAATTAAGATTGAATCCACTTCATCGACTACGGCATAAAATAATGGACGCTGAACACGTTCATCAATGCTAAAAGCCATATTATCGCGAAGGTAGTCAAAACCAAATTCGTTATTTGTACCGTACGTAATGTCAGCAGTATAAGCTAGCTTCTTCTGCTGTGGCATCATACCCGGTACGTTACAGCCTACAGTAAGGCCTAAAAATTCAAATAACGCACGGTTGGTTTCAGCATCACGTTTAGCAAGGTAGTCATTCACAGTAATTACGTGAACACCTTTGCCTGTTAAGCCGTTTAAATAAGCTGGTAGGGTAGCTGTTAGTGTTTTACCTTCACCGGTACGCATTTCTGCAATGCGACCTTGATGTAAAACCATACCACCTAATAACTGCACGTCGAAATGACGCATGCCATTTACACGCTTTGACGCCTCACGTACCACAGCAAAAGCTTCAGGTAGGATATCGTCAAGGCCTTGTCCGTTATCGTAACGTTCTCTAAACTCAGCTGTTTTAGCTCTTAAATCTTCATCAGAAAGCGCTTCAAGTTGCGTTTCTAGCGCATTGATTAGCGCGACCGTCTTTCTTAAGTTTTTAATAGTGCGGTCATTGCGACTACCAAAAAGCTTGGTAAATAAATTAGATATCATGATAAAACCGTTACAATGTATTCTTTGTCAGCCGAGTATCGGCTAACCCATTTTTAACAATTGGTAATTAATATGTGCTTTTAAATAACACTTAGAACATATTAATTAGCAATATTGTATTAAACCGCTCAAAAAGCACTGTTTATTACGTGCGCTACTATACCAGACTCTGCCAAACAACAAACTATCTCAATAAAAAGATCTGTGTATAAAATCGAAAAATTTGATCTGGTTCGTAAAAATAACTTTGTATTACTCAATTACAGTAAAAATAGTAGCGAACTGTAAAGATATGGTGCTAAATAAATTAAAAACAAGGGGACATTCATGCTTAAATTTAACGCATGGATATGGATTCTAAACGCGCTATTTTTGCACCTAATCTATTTGATTAACCAACAACAATACTTCAAAGATGATTGGTTGGTTTTTGTATAATAATTATTTACATCAGTGCACATACGCTTTTGATTTAGTAGAGTAGTTATAATCATATCTAGTTTTAATTTGAATTAAAGTTAGAGGTTTACACTTGTTTTCCTTTTAAAGTAAAGGCTTAGGTGAAAATGACAAATAAAAGTAATAAATTAGTAGTGTTAGGTGCAGGTTGGTTAGGACATGCTTTATGCGTAAGTGCGCAAAAAGCTGATTGGCAAGTACAAGGAACGCATAGAACAGATATACACGAGTTTGATTTTGAGCGTCAGTTTACACTTGAAGATGGACAATTAAGACATCAAGTTGATTTACAAAATGCTTATTGGGTATGTGCTATTCCACCACGTAGCAGGCACAGTGAAAGTAACTATCCTGAAACACTCACGGCAGCGCTTAAGCTCTCAAAGGAGTTAAACGCAAAGGGCTTTTTATTATGCTCATCAACCGGGGTATACGATCAAGAGCCTGGTGTATATAGCGAAAGTTGCGATATTTCATGCACAAACGAGCGCCAAATAAAGCTCTATGAGGCAGAAGAGCAAGTACTTGAGCAAGACGGGAAAGTGCTGCGTTTAGCTGGATTACTAGGCCCTAATAGAGAACCTGGTCGTTTTGTGGCAGGCAAAGAGCTTAATACATCAAGTGAGCAAGTAGTAAATATGGTGCATCAACAAGATGTAATTAATGCTATTTTTGCGGTGATAGAGCATTGGCAAGTAGGGCAAAATATTTATAATGTTGTTAATCCTGCGCACCCAACAAAAGCTGAATACTACGCAGTGAAGTGTGCAGAACATGGTGGCGAGTTACCACGCTTTACCAGTGATGATAAAGCTGAGCGCAAAGTTATTGGCTCAGCTATTGAAGCGCTAGGCTTTACTTACCAATATGGTATTTAATATGCTGAAGGCAGGGGACTACTCTCTATGAAGTCGCATAGCTTACCTTCACTTAGTAATGTATTAGCAGCTTCGATATCGGGAGCAAAGTAGCGGTCTTTATCATAATAACTCACATGCTCGCGTAATAATGCTTTAGCGCTTTGCACTTTATTTGATGGTTCAAGCGGCTTTCTAAATTCTAGCCCTTGAACCGATGCTAACCATTCTATTGCCAAAACACCTTGGGTATTATTAGCCATTTCATCTAAGCGCCTTGCTGCAAAGGTTGCCATAGAGACATGATCTTCTTGATTTGCTGATGTAGGCAAGCTATCGACCGAAGCCGGATGCGCTAATGATTTATTTTCTGACGCAAGCGCTGCAGCGGTAACTTGAGCAATCATAAAACCTGAATTTACCCCGCCGTTTTCAACTAAAAATGGCGGTAATTTGGATAGGTTTGAATCGATAAGTAATGCAATTCGCCTTTCTGCTAAAGCACCAATTTCGGCAATTGCGATAGCTAAGTTATCGGCGGCCATTGCAACTGGCTCTGCATGAAAGTTACCTCCCGATATTATGTCGCCTACATCGGCAAAAACTAGCGGATTATCGGTTACACCGTTTGACTCGCATAACAATACTTCTGCGGCTTGGCGTATCTGAGTTAGGCAAGCACCTAGCACTTGAGGTTGGCAGCGAAGGCAGTATGGATCTTGTACTTTTTCACAATTTACGTGGGAATCACTAATTTGAGAGTGCGTATCGAGTAGCTCTCTAAATACTTGAGCGGTGTCTATTTGTCCGCGCTGACCACGAATATCATGAATACGTGCATCAAATGGCGCGCGACTACCCATTGCAGCTTCTATGCTTATCGAGCCGATAACGCAGCTTTGTGCATATAAGTTCTCGCTTCTAAATAGGCCTTGTAGTGCAAACGCAGTCGACGCTTGTGTGCCATTTAATAATGCTAAGCCTTCTTTAGCTGCAAGGGTAAGAGGTTCAAGCCCCGCTATTTTTAACCCTTGTGCTGCACTAATTATTTTTCCTTTATGTCGCATTTGACCTTCAGCTAATAAAGGTAGGCACATATGCGCAAGAGGGGCTAAATCCCCCGATGCCCCCACAGAGCCCTTTTTAGGCACGCACGGATATACTTCGCTACTAAGCAGCTGCATAAAAAATTGGATTACTTGCAGGCGAATACCCGAGTAGCCGCGCGAAAGCGAGTTTACTTTTAAGGTGATCATTAACCTTACTGTGCTGTCATCCATGTATTCGCCAATGCCCGCAGCGTGTGAAAGCACAATGGAGCGCTGTAATAATTCAAGTTCGTCGTCGGCTATTTTGGTATTAGCTAATAACCCAAACCCGGTGTTAATCCCGTATACAGTGCGGTGCTCATTAATAACGTTTTGAACGGTTTGCGCGCTTGCTGCTATTTGCGACTCGGCATGTTTTGCAAGGCTTAACTTTACCGCTGAATTATTAATTTTTCTTAGTGTGTTTAAATCAAGTGATCCGGGTGTGAGAGTAAGTTCGAACATGATCATTCCTCGTTTAACATAGGTAGGTCTAAATTTTGTTCTTTAGCGCAGTTTTTTGCTATGTCGTATCCGGCATCAGCATGGCGCATTACACCTGTTGCAGGGTCATTCCACAGTACGCGAGCAATACGCTCTTTAGCTTCATCAGTACCATCGGCAACAATAACTACACCAGAGTGCTGACTAAATCCCATGCCTACACCGCCACCATGATGAAGTGACACCCAAGTAGCGCCACTTGCGGTATTAAGCAGTGCGTTGAGTAATGGCCAATCCGACACTGCATCTGAGCCATCTTTCATGCTCTCTGTTTCGCGGTTAGGGCTTGCAACTGAGCCAGAGTCGAGGTGATCGCGACCAATAACGATAGGGGCTTTAAGTTCGCCATTTTTAACCATTTCATTAAAGGCCAGTGCAAGGCGCGCTCTATCTTTAAGTCCAACCCAGCAAATACGTGCAGGTAGACCTTGGAATTGTATGCGTTCCCGCGCCATATCAAGCCAGTTATGCAAATGTGCATCATCAGGAATAAGTTCTTTTACTTTAGCGTCGGTTTTATATATATCTTCAGGGTCGCCCGATAATGCTACCCATCTAAATGGTCCAATACCTTCACAAAATAAAGGGCGAATATAGGCAGGTACAAATCCAGGAAAATCAAATGCGTTGGTAACACCCTCATCAAACGCCATTTGACGAATATTATTACCGTAATCAGTAGTGGCGGCACCGGCTTTTTGTAGTGCCAGCATAGCTTTAACTTGGACTGCCATTGATTGTTTAGCGGCTTTTACTACGGCTTTTGGATCTTGCTCACGCATTTTTGCAGCGTGCTCCATTGTCCAGTTTTGTGGTAAGTAACCATTCAATGGATCGTGAGCAGATGTTTGATCTGTGACTACATCAGGGGTAATGCCTGTTTTAACCAGTGTACTAAAAATATCGGCAGCGTTACCTAGTAAACCCACTGAGAGGGCTTTACCTTTAACACATGCATCGGTTATTAATTGCAGTGCGTGTTCAAGACTTGTTGCTTTTACATCAACGTAGCCTGTTTTTATACGAAAATCGATACGGCTTTCATCACATTCAACAACCAGTGCACTAAAGCCAGCCATTGTAGCTGCAAGTGGTTGCGCACCGCCCATACCACCAAGACCACCTGTTAATACCCACTTACCACTAGCGCTACCTGCAAAGTGTTGCTTTGCCATAGCTACAAAGGTCTCGTAAGTTCCTTGTACTATGCCTTGCGAGCCAATATAAATCCAAGAACCCGCCGTCATTTGCCCGTACATCATCAAGCCTTTTTTATCGAGCTCATTAAAGTGCTCCCAATTTGCCCAGTGTGGAACAAGATTTGAGTTAGCAATAAGCACGCGAGGGGCATTACAGTGGGTTTTAAATACACCAACGGGTTTTCCTGATTGTACAAGCAGGGTTTCGTCGCTTTCGAGTCTATCGAGGGTTTCTATAATTTTGTCATAACTTGGCCAATCACGAGCCGCTCGGCCAATACCACCATATACAACAAGTGCATGAGGATGTTCTGCTACTTCAGGGTCTAAATTATTCATTAGCATGCGCTTAGCTGCTTCAGTTTGCCAGCTTTTAGCACTTATTTTATCGCCATGAGGTGCACGTATTACGCGACTTGTGTCGAGTCGGTTGTTCATGTTTTTCTCCTGTTGTATATACAAGGTGATTTGTTATAAAAAAAGCGCAGTAAGCGCTATTGTTTGTTATTTTTTAAATGTTAAGTGACCACCTAAGCGATATTTACTGCCTGGTGATACAAGGCGCGCAAAGCTTACAATGCCGTTAATAGACCATGTGCGTCGAATAACTTGTAAGCATGGCTCTTCGTTATATAAGTTTAACCATTGGCACATCTCGCTGTTTGGCATAATAGCCTCTACGGTATGCCTTGCTTGGGTAAGTGGGGCAACACTAGATAGATATTCATGAGGTGTAAGCATGCTAAAGTCTTGTTGTAAGTAGCCAGTCGCAAGGGCAGGATTTACAAAACGCTCTTCTAGCTGCAAAGGGCTGTCGTTTTCGTTATGCACAAGTACACTTCGATATACAACACTGTCAACCTCAACACCAAGTGCAATGGCAATAGGTGCGACTGCATTTATTGATTCGAGTATGAGTACGCTACAGGTGTAGTTGCCGTTACGCTCTTTTACTTCATCAGCAATATTTTTTATTTCAAGTAACGATGACTGCGATTTAAATGTAGCTACAAATGTACCTAACCCTTGGCTGCGGGTTAAAATACCAGCCTCGGTTAATTCGCTTAGTGCTCTGCGGGCTGTCATCCTGCTTACACTAAATTGACTACTTAGTTCGTTTTCAGAGGGAACACGTTGGTTTTCTTGCCACGTACCGCTGCGAATTTTATCGACAATGAATTGTTTTATTTGCGCAAATTTAGGTGTCGTCATTAAATTTATGGTTACATTAAAAATAAACTATATAAATAAGATGACACAATTATCTTGTATATACAAGGTGGATTGTTAGACTATATTTTCATTATTCACGATGTAAAAAGGGCTGCAATATGCAAAGCACAACACAAAATTATGAGTTAGAAGAAATCGACTTACTTTTAACTGATGCCAATATTGCCACTATGGATAGCAATATAAATGCCCCTTATGGCGCAATTGAAAATGCTGCTATAGCCATTAAAAATGGTAAAATTGCGTGGATTGGAAAGCAATCAATATTGCCTAGTTTTGATGTGTTTGCAACGCCGACATTGAGTGTAAAAGGACAATGGTTAACGCCAGGCCTAATAGACTGTCATACGCACTTAGTATTTGCAGGTTCAAGATCGCAAGAGTTTGAACAGCGCTTGCAGGGTGTAAGTTATGAGCAAATCGCAGCACAAGGCGGTGGCATAGCAAGTACGGTTAAAGCCACAAGAGCAGCCGATCGTGAACAGCTATTTGTTGATGCAAAAGATCGCTTAAATACGTTGTTAAAAGAAGGTGTAACAACCGTTGAAATAAAATCAGGCTATGGACTAGATACTGAAAACGAGATAAAAATATTAGAAGTCGCTCGTTTATTAGGTGAACATCACCCTATTGATATTAAAACTACTTTTTTAGGGGCGCATGCTCTACCGCCTGAATACAAAGGCTGTGCTGATGAATATATTGATTTGGTATGTACTGACATGCTTGATCAGGTAGTGGCTAATAATCTTGCTGATGCAGTCGATGTATTTTGTGAAAATGTAGGCTTTAGTTATTCGCAAACCAAGCGTGTTTTCCAGGCAGCTAAAAAGCATAACCTCCCAGTAAAATGCCATGCTGAACAGTTATCTAATCAACATGGTGCTGAGCTGGTGGCGCAGTTCAATGGCCTTTCGGCGGATCATATAGAGCATCTTGACGAAGAGGGTGTAAAAGCTATGGCAGACGCTGGGACGGTAGCGGTGTTATTGCCAGGCGCATTTTATTTTTTAAGAGAAACTAAATTCCCACCTATTGAATTACTTAATCAATATAAAGTACCGATAGCTATTGCGAGTGATTTTAACCCCGGTACATCCCCCCTATGTTCAGTGCACTTAATGATGAACATGGCGTGCACATTATTTAGATTAACACCTGAGCAAGCATTAGCTGGTGTTACTCGAAATGCAGCTAAGGCTCTAGGGTTAGATGAGCGTGGTGTTTTAAAGGTTGGCGCAAGAGCTGACATTGCGCATTGGCAAATAAATCATCCGTCACAATTAAGTTACCAATTTGGCGTAAATAGACTGTTAAACTTATGGATTTTGGGTAAACTTAGTTAGTATTAATTTCGTCCATAATAAACATGCTTTTATTGAATTTTTTAGCGAGTACAAGTGGTGCTAATTTGAGTTTTTTAACCGACAGTAACTTCCCGATATTTTTTAGTGGTGCCTTGTTAATGGCGATGATCGCGTCCTTATTTACTATAAAAAATAGCGGTATGAAGTTTAGCTACCTATGCATTGCTGCTGTTGGTTTAGCAATTTTAAGTCTGGGTACTGCTTGGTTAGCTATTTTACTTGCCTTTGGGTTTTGTTTTCATTTGTGGCAGGCGTTTGAGCGTAGTAATTGGACTATGATCATCATCAGCTCGTTTGCTAGTTTGTTATTTGTTGTACTTTTTTCTGCACATTTATTATTAGCAATCCCTTTATTTTGGATTGTTATCGCTATTTTATTCTTAGCTGTTGCCGGTTTTATCAGTGAAGATGAATTGGCTGAGGAAGTGATTGTCGAAGATAAAGCGCAAGAAATATTTATTGAAAATTCACCTCTTTCTAGCTTTGCAGACAGAAAAAAGTTACGAGAAGGCTATTATGCCTGGTGTGATGATACACCCATAAAGGCAGCACTAGTCATTATTCGCCTAGAGGGCTTTGAACAAGTTAACCAGCAAATAGGGCGAGATTTCGGTGACTTATTACTGACTCAATCAGCAAATAGAATAAAAAAACTATTAGAAAACGATGAGATTGTTGATTTAGGGTCGCAAGAAAAACTGGCGCATTTAGGTGGACTTAACTTTGCCTTTATTTGTAGTTTGGCGACTCAAAATCATCTTCATGAGCACGTTATAGAACACATTCTTGGTGCAACATTAAAACCTTTCAACGTTGCAAACTGTACCGTAGAGGTTAACGCACGAGCAAGTTATGTGGATTGCGGGGCACAAGAAAATAATTTTGATGATTTAATCTCCTACGCATATTTAGCGCTTGATAGTCACCCTCAACGAAAGGTGGTCCCGTATCATCAGCAAATGATGGTAGAGCAACTTGAGCAACAAGCACGCTTAAAAGAGTTAGCAAATATCGACTTTTCAAGTGAACTAGAGCTCTATTTTCAACCAGTTATTCGTAATGATGATGGAAAAATAGAATTTTTAGAACTGTTGTTACGTTGGCAGCATCCAAAGCAAGGTATTTTATCTGCAAATAGATTTATTGATGATATTAGAATTGCAGGATTAGCTTATCCATTAGCTACTTTTGTGATAGAGCGTGCGGCAGAACTCGCAATGGCATTGCGTATAGAAGGGATAGCAATACCGCTTAGTATTAATGTATTTGGTCCTGAAATGCTTAATGAAGAGTTTGTTGAGTTTGTTGACCGCATCACAAGTGAGCATCAACTAGAGGCAGGGGATTTAATTGTTGAATGCCCGTTACACATTTTTACCAATTTAGATAATAAAGGTAGGGCGATGATTGCTAGGCTCAATAACATTGGATTAAAAGTCTGTGTTGATGGGCTCGGCGATAATCCAGTACTACTGTCTAAATTACCCAATTTAGCTGTTGAGTATATTAAAGTTGCACCGTCGTTAACTGCTGATTTTAGCAATCAAAATAATATACGCAGTTTAATTAGTGGCATGGTTGAAATGCATAACCAGCAAAAGACTAAAGTTATTTTTGAGGGTGTAGAAACGTTTGAGCAACTGAGATTTGTTAAAAGTTTAAATGCTTATGCTGCACAAGGTTATTACTTTGGTCATCCATTGAGTAGTATTGGTTTAATGAGCTGGCTAAAGCAGTGGCAGTTAACACAAGGGGAATATATTCCTCCTACTTCACGGTAAATAGCAGTATTTTTTATTTCAATAAAAGTAAGGCGTTTACTAAAGACCTTCTTTAGCTTGTAAATAGGTATTCACTAGCGCGCTAATTACTTGCCCACAGTGTTGCATGCCATTCTCAACGTTATTTGGATGCTGATTTGGTGCAGCTTCACATAAATGTAAATACTGAGACTGACGGTTTTTAGCGGCTAAATGCACAAAGTGCTCACTGTCGTCCACGTTAAATCCACTGCACGTATAGGCACTTACTGGCATGTAAGAAATGCTGTCTAAATCTACTTCAACTCCAAGTGGTAAGTTATCAAAGCTATTTAGTGCATTATTAACGGCTTGAGTGAGTGTAATATCCCGTCTCACTTTTATCGATTGGTAGCTATTAAATTTAAAATTAGCGTTAGCCATAGCTTCAAGAATAGCTTGATTGTTTTTCAGTTCGTGCAAACCAATCACGTGATAATTATTTAAGAGCTGTTCGTTGTAGGCATAACGGAAACCGTTGCCACTGTGACGGCCTTCACAGTCTCTAAAGTCGGCATGAGGATCAAAATTTATGGCATTAACCGGTGTATTTTTATATTTACTTAAAGCACGAATAATACCTAAGCAGTTATTATGCCCCCCGCCAATAATAATTGGCTCAAGACCTGCTTTAAATACAAGGGATAATACATTTTCTACTCGTTCATCGAGTTGCTGACATAAATTTCGTAATTGATTTAACTGTTTAGGCTGTTGATTATCAAGCTGCTTACTTTTTGCCATTAGATCATCAACATTGACTTCACCTAATAAAAGTACTTTTTGTGTAGCAATAAATTGATTATGAGGTTGGTTTAAAAAACGCGTTAAAAAAGCCGGCCACGCTTCGTCTGCACCGCCATTTCCTAGGTTTGCTTTGGGGCCAATATCTTCGCAAATACCGAGTAATACATAGCGAATACCAAACTGTGCGGCATCAATAAGTGCTTGTTGCACATTAACTTGAGTATCGAGCAAGGCCATTGCTTGCCAAGCTTTTTTTTCGTTTGCGCGGATAGAGCAAATCGCTTTAACCGCGCTTTCATCATATACCTTTAAATGATTGGTCACGTTATGCTTCTACGATTTCCAATTCTAGTTCTTCAGCAGATAAAACAATGCCAGTACTGTCAGCATAAATAAAGTCGTCATCAAAAAATGATACACCAGCAAAGTTAACACCTATTGCGTCTTCGCCAGCACCTTCGCTGTCGGCAGCAACCGGTATTGAGGCAATTGCTTGAATACCTAAATCAAGTTCTTCAAGCTCATCGACATGACGTACTGCGCCGTATACAACAATGCCATTCCAGTTATTTTCGAGTGCAAGTTCGGCTATTTCGATGTCGATAAGCGCACGACGAGTTGAACCACCGCCATCAATAAGAAGCACTAAGCCAGTACCATCTTGAGAAAGTAATTCGCGGATCAGTTCATTATTTTCAAAACATTTAACCGTTTTAATGCGACCACCAAAACTGTGGCGACCACCAAAGTTGATGAACATTGGTTCTAGCACGTCAACCACATCAGCAAAGTGGTCGCATAAATCAGAAGTGCTGTAATCCATTATTTTATCCTCAAAAGGTACATTAATTTATACCTCAGTATACCCTCCTCATAAGCAATAACAACGACTTAATCGCAGTAAATTTAGGCAAAATAAGAAGGGAATCAATAAAAGCAACAATAGTGTCTTAAAAGCGTCACGCAATTGTTATTTACAACACCTAAGCTAAAACAGTGTTCATATATTATGCAGCTAGGAGTAAGTGATGGATGGTAATAATATGCTTAAAAAAGTAGCTCAAATAGATGAGCAATTATTTTTAACTCTGTTTAATTGTAAATCGCCTTCATGGCTGAAAGTAATCGCATTTGGACTATCAAAAAGTGGTGATGGTGGCCTTTATCTACTCATATGTGGGGCTGTATGGTGGTTAAGTAACAATGAACCATATCAGTTATTACCAGTAACTTTGCTACTCGGATTTGCGATAGAAAGACCTATCTACTTTTTAGCTAAAAATCGTTTTGCTCGGGTTCGGCCGTGCGATTGTTTAGTTACAAACGCTTACATAGTACCTAGTGATAAATTTAGTTTACCTTCAGGGCACAGTGCAGCCGCATTTTTAGTCGCGGTGATCTTAAGCCATTTTTTTCCTGAATATACTTGGCTATTATTTGGCTGGGCCTCGGGAGTGGCAATTTCTCGAGTTGTACTCGGGGTTCATTTTCCCGCGGATATTATTCTAGGTGCTGTGGTTGGTAGTTCATGTGCGATATTTTCTTTAGCATTAGTGGTGCCTGAATGAAAATATTATATGGTATTCAAGGTACTGGGAATGGTCATATTACTCGCGCTCGGGTCATGGCAAGTGGTTTTAAGGAATTAGGAATTGATGTTGATTATATTTTTTCAGGACGTGCTAAAAAAGACTACTTTGATATGCAAGAGTTTGGGCAGTATAAAAGTTTTCGGGGGTTATCTTTTGATACAGAAAATGGTCAAGTAAAAAGCTATCGAACAGTTAGCAACGCGCGCCCTTGTAAATTGCTTGCAGATATAAAGTCGCTCGATGTAAAACAGTATGATTTTGTACTCAATGACTTTGAGCCAGTTTCTGCATGGGCTGCAAAAAGGGCTGGAATTCCGGTTGTTGGAATTAGCCATCAGGCCGCATTTTTGTCCAGTAGTGTGCCTATGTTTAGTCGCGGGATTTTACGTAAGTCACTTATTAAATACTACGCACCAGCCAATACGTATTTAGGTGTTCATTGGCAGCCTTTCGCGCATAATATTATTCCCCCTTTTATCGCTAATCATCAACATGGCAATCCAGTGGCGGTTATGAATAAAGTATTGGTGTATTTACCTTTCGAAAATTTAGACAGCATTATAGATTATTTAAAAGACTTCCCCGAAAAAGAGTTTTATTGTTATCACCCGCACGCCTGTAATCAATCTATTGGACATATACATTTGCGTTCCCCTTCACGCACTGGCTTTTTAAATGATTTAGCAAATACAAGTGGCGTAATAGGAAACGCAGGGTTTGAGCTTGCTAGTGAAGCATTAAAATTAGGAAAAAAATTATTATTAAAACCTTTAGACGGGCAGTTTGAGCAAGGCGCTAATGCACAAACGCTACTTGCAATGGGTATGGCACATGTAATGAGTTATTTAAATCCCCAAGCGCTTGATGATTGGAATACTGCGCCACAAAATAAACAGATTAATTATCCCAGTGATCCCGCACCTTTAATTTTTTGGCTGCTTAAAAAACAATGGAATAATACACACTCATTACATAAAGGTTTATGGGGAAGTGTGAATTTATAATGATGAAAACTAAAATTAACAACACTAAATAACTATATAAAATAAAAATCTATTAATTTAATTAGTTGCTTTGACTCAATAAGCTATAATATTAAAGCATATTTAATAAAGGCGTTTGCGATGATTTTTTTACAAAACTTAACTATTAAACGACGTTTGCAATTAAACGCAGTTGTTGTTGGTTTAGCTATGGTGATTCTTTTATGTGTGATCATTTTTGAATCACGTACAACCTTAAACTTAAATAAGACTATTCAATTAGCAGAAGAACTTAATGTACATGCACTAGCACTGCGTAAACATGAGAAAAATTTTCTATTTTATAAGCACGAAGAAGCGTTAACTGAATTTGAAACTGATTTTAAGCAGTTAAGTAGTAAAATTACAAAATTAAAGCAATCAATGAGCCAACAAGATATTTCTGCTGCTCAGGTTGAGCATTTTGAGCAACTAATTAATAGTTATAACAATGATTTTAATACTGTTGTTAAATTACAAAAAGAGATTGGGCTGAATCCTAAAGATGGCTTATATGGTAAGCTCAGAGCTGCTGTGCATGAAGTCGAAGTACTGCTGAAAGAGCAGCAAGACTACAAGCTTTTATCATCTATGTTGCAACTTAGGCGCTCAGAAAAAGATTTTATGCTGAGATTTGATATTAAATACTTAGAGCGATTTAATGAAGGCATAAATACGTTTAAGCAACAGATAGCATCGACTGATCTGCTAAGCAGCTACAAAGCAAAAATAACCCCTTTGATTGATATGTATCAAAATGAGTTTGAAACACTTGTACAAGCGCAAACAGCATTAGGCTTAGACCTTAATTCTGGTGCGTTAGGTGTGATGCGAGAAAGCGTCAATAAAAGCGATGTAATTGTTACTCAAATTGTTAAAGAAACAAAACTACAAGTTGAAAAGAGTGTAGAGCAAGCACAATTTTTAGCCATTTTGGTTTTTGTAATTGCAGGTGTGATTGTTCTAGCGCTTGTTTACTTTACCAGTCACTCAATCATTGTACCTATAGAGCGTGTTTATCACACCATTAACGACATTCGTCGTAATAATGATTTAAGTGTGATGATAGAGCAAACAGGTAAAGATGAAATTACCACCATGACAATCGATTTTAATAGCCTCATTGGTGACTTTAGAAACTTAATAAATGAAGTCAACACGGCTTTAAATACGCTTAATGTAGCCACTGAGCATTTATCAGAAAGCACTGCAGCAACAAGTTCAGGTATGCAAGAGCAACTTCATGAAGCAGATATGGTAGCAACCGCGGCAACTGAAATGCAGGCGACTATTCAAGATATTTCTCATAATACCGAAGCAGCAGCCAAAAAAGCGGAATCGACCAACTTAAGTGCACAGCAAGGGCGTAATGAAGTGGATTCAACGGTTAAGCATATTAGAGACCTATCTGAATCCCTTGGGAATGCATCGAGTGTGGTATCACAGCTCGAAAAAGATGGGGAGACAATTGGTTCTGTGCTTGATGTGATCCGTGGTATTGCTGAGCAAACAAATTTACTCGCACTTAATGCTGCAATTGAAGCTGCTCGAGCTGGTGAGTATGGTCGTGGTTTTGCCGTAGTAGCAGATGAAGTCCGCTCACTTGCACAACGTACACAAGAGTCTACTAGCGAGATTGAAGGGATTATTAATACATTACAACAGCGCACTCAAGAAGTTGTGAGTATTATGCATCAGTGTCGTTCACAAGGCGATGAAAGTGCCTCGCAAGCGATTAAAGCTGGAGAATTATTAGGTGCAATTACGGAAGATGTACAAACTATAATGGAAATGAGTACTCAAATAGCCGTCGCAATTGACGAGCAAAGCCAAGTGGCGTCAGAGGTTAATAAAAATGTAGTGCGTATTCGTGATATTGCTCAAGATGCATCAGGGCATGCCGCGAACAATGCACAAACAAGTGAAGAAGTATCTGAGCAGGCTCGTGTGTTATTTAGCGCGATTGATAAGTTTAAGGTATAAATAAAGCTTGTAAAAAATAACCAATAAAGTTTAAGGAATAAACTTTATTGGTACACTGTCTTTACTTTGCTTGAGCTCAATTACACGCTCTAAATATTCAGCCCACAATGTATCGTGCTGCTCTTGCAGTTTTGCAAAATAGTGCCAGCTAAATAACCCGCTATTATGGCCATCATCAAAATCTAAGCGCAAGGCATAGTGTCCAACAGGTACAATACTTTTTATTCCTACATCTTGCTTATTAAGTACTAGCTTCATTGGACCAGAGCCATGGCCTTGCACTTCAGCAGAAGGGGAGTGAACACGTAAAAATTCACAGCTAAAGACGGCTTGGCTGTCATCATCAAAGTAAACATCTAGATTTTTACTCACACTGTGGTAATGCACTTTTGTTACGTGTTTCATTTAATATATCCCATTAAAAAGCCTCCAATATGGAGGCTTTTAGTATAACGTTTATATTCGTTTTATAGAATAAAGCGGCTTAAGTCTTCATCTTCAACAAGTGCACCTAAGTGTTTTTCAACATAAGCGGCATCGATTACTAAAGACGAACCTGCTTTTTCAGAAGCATCGTATGAAATCTCTTCCATCAATCTTTCCATTACAGTATGAAGACGACGAGCACCGATGTTTTCGGTTTTTTCGTTAACTTGCCAAGCTGCTTTAGCAATACGCTCAATTGCATCATCACTAAACTCAATTGATACCTGTTCAGTTTTAAGTAGCTCGCGTTGTTGCTCAGTAAGCGATGCATGAGGCTCTGTAAGGATGCGTTTAAAGTCATCTGCAGTAAGTGCTTCAAGTTCTACTCGAATCGGTAAGCGACCTTGTAGCTCTGGGATCATATCTGATGGCTTTGCCATCTGAAACGCACCAGAGGCAATAAACAACATATGGTCAGTTTTAACCATGCCGTGTTTAGTGTTTACTGTTGAGCCTTCAATTAGCGGTAGCAAGTCGCGCTGAACACCTTCTCGGCTCACATCTGGACCAGACGAATCGCCGCGCTTACAAATTTTGTCTATTTCATCAATAAACACAATACCGTTTTGCTCTACTGCAAAAATAGCTTGCTCTTTTAGCTCTTCAGGATTTACTAATTTAGCGGCTTCTTCTTCCGTTAATAGTTTGAAGGCTTCTTTGATTTTTAGTTTACGTTTAGTACGCTTATCGCCGCCCATGTTTTGAAACATGCTTTGTAGCTGGTTGGTCATATCTTCCATACCAGGAGGCGCCATAATTTCTACATTTGGTTGTGCTTGTGCTAAATCGATTTCAATTTCTTTATCATCTAACTGACCTTCACGTAGCTTTTTACGGAATGTTTGACGTGTTGATGAATTATCGTCGCGTTGGCTTTCGCCAAATTGGTCTTTTGCAGGAGGTAAAAGGGCATCTAAAATGCGCTCTTCTGCTGCTTCTTCGGCGCGATGTTTAAACTTTTTAGTCTGCTGTTCGCGAGTCATTTTAATTGATACATCGACTAAATCGCGGATGATTGTCTCAACTTCTTTACCAACATAGCCAACTTCAGTGAACTTAGTCGCTTCTACTTTAATGAATGGCGCATTCGCTAATTTTGCTAAACGGCGTGCAATTTCTGTTTTACCTACGCCGGTTGGACCAATCATTAAAATATTTTTTGGTGTTACTTCGCTGCGTAAATCTTCATTTAATTGCATACGACGCCAGCGATTACGAAGCGCGATAGCTACTGCTTTTTTAGCTTTAGCCTGACCTATAATATGCTGATCTAGCTCGTGAACAATTTCTCTTGGGGTCATATCAGACATAATAGTTCCTATTATAATTCTTCGATTGTTTGGAAGTTATTAGTAAATACGCAGATGTTGCCTGCAATAGTTAAACTTTTTTCTACTATTTCACGAGCGCTTAAGTCGGTATTTTCTAATAAGGCTGTTGCTGCTGATTGGGCAAAGTTACCACCACTGCCAATTGCAATTAGGTCATTTTCTGGCTGAACCACATCACCGTTACCGGTAATAATTAAAGAGGCTGTTTCGTCTGCTACAGCGAGCAGTGCTTCGAGTTTTCGAAGTGCACGGTCACTTCGCCAATCTTTAGCCATTTCTACTGCGGCTTTAGTTAGGTTTCCTTGGTGCATTTCTAATTTGCTTTCAAAGCGTTCGAAAAGAGTGAAGGCATCAGCAGTACCGCCGGCAAAACCAGCGATTACTTTGCCATTATAAAGACGTCGAACTTTACGGGCGTTGCCCTTCATTACGGTGTTACCAAGAGACACTTGGCCATCCCCGCCAATTACAACTTTGTCGCCACGGCGTACACTTACGATAGTAGTCATGTTATTCCTCATCATCGAGCTGCAGAGGCAACTCGTAAAAAACGATTATGAAGAGGTTATATGGGTGAATGGTTTATTTTCAAGTCCAGCCCCAAATTCCGCAGCCGACTATTTTTACACGTTTAAGTTTGTTTTTATCACTTTCAGCTTGGCGTTTGGTTTTATAAGGACCTAGGCGCACTTTATACCAAGTACCATTACTGCCCTCAGCCTGTTTTATTTCAGAAATGAGCCCTGCGAATGCTATTTTAGCTTTTAACGATTCAGCTTGTGCATGAGTTCTGAACGAACCGCATTGCATAACATAAGGACCTTTTTGTTCAAGCTCTTTTACTTCAACTTGAATTTCGTGGTTTCTAATTTCTTTAATAAATTCCGGCGTGCGTGGAATAACAACTTCTACTTTTTCAGGCGCAGTTGGGTGAGCTTGCTTTTCGACAAGTTTTGGATCGGCATTACTTTTAATAAACCATAATCCGTAAACGAAACCACCTACAAGTAAAATAGCAATGCTCACTAAAAAAATTGGAAATGGTTTTTAGTGGGTGCTTTTTTAGTGTTTTTCTATTTGCTGGTTTTTTGTTAATGTAATCGTGCTGTGCCATAGCGTTATTTTGGCCTTAACCTAAATCATGTCTATAGGGTCTACGTCTAAGCTCCAACGCACTTTTTGTGCAAGTTTGCTTGAGCTTAAATAATCAACCATTTGCGCAAGGTACTGATGTAATATGCGACGATCTTGCGCTTGAATATGCAATTGAAAACGATACATACCTGCGACTCTTTCAAGTGGGGCAGGGATCGGACCGAGCAATTGTATACCAGATACCCCATTCACAGGAACCAAATCCGTCAAAAAATCGACTACTAGTTTAATACTATGTCCTTGTGCACGCACAATGGCCATATTTGTAATGGGCGGTAAGTCAGCATCATCGCGCTCACTCAGTGCAAAGCGGGCAAAGTCTTGGTAACCATTATTAACTAAGTCTTGCAAAAGAGGGTGTTCTGGAAAGTGTGTTTGTAATAACACTTGACCAGGCTCTCCTGAACGTCCAGCACGCCCCGCTACTTGGGTGACTAATTGCGCTAAATGTTCTGTTGCTCTAAAGTCGCATGAGTATAAGCCGCTATCTACATCTAAAATTATAACAAGGCTCACATCTGCAAAGTGATGGCCTTTGGCAAGCATTTGTGTGCCCACTAAAATGCGTGCGCCGCCTAGGTTTATTTCATCTAGTGCTTTTTCAAGGCTACCTTTACGGCGAGTTGAATCGCGGTCTATGCGAGTAACGGGTGTATCAGGGAATTCGGTTGATAAAAACTCTTCAATTTGCTCTGTGCCTTTGCCGTTAGGAAATATTTGCGTGCTGCCACAATCAGGGCATTGGTGAGGAACAGGGTACTGGTCGCCACAGTGATGGCAGATCATTTGCCCAATCGCTTTGTGAAAAGTGGCGCTGGTACTGCAGCGTTTACATTCACTTAGCCAGCCACACTCATGGCAAATAAGAGTGGGTGAGAAACCTCGACGATTTAAAAACACCATAACCTGTTTACCGCGGTTTAAATGTTGTCGCATAGTGGCAAGGCTAGCATGGGCTATACCGGCTTGATCGGGTTGACCTTTCATATCGAGTAATTTGAACTGGTTGTCGGTGGCTGTTTGCGCGCGCTCGGTTAAGCTTAATAACTGATATTTGTTATTAAGTGCTTTGTGGAGCGTTTCCAAAGCTGGTGTGGCGCTGCCCAATATAAGCGGAATTTTATGCTGAAAAGCTCTATAAGCGGCTAAATCACGAGCATGGTAACGAAGGGTATCTTGTTGTTTAAATGACGAGTCGTGTTCTTCATCAACAACAATCATACCGAGTTTTAAAAATGGCAGAAAAATACTCGAACGTGTGCCAATAACTATCGCACAACTGCCTTTTTCACAAAATCGCCATGTTTGTAGGCGTTCGTTGTCGGTAAGTGCTGAGTGCCAAAGCATAACAGGTGTATCTGGGAAGCGGCGACGAAAACGGTTTACCGTTTGCGGTGTTAGGCCGATTTCGGGCACGAGTACGAGGGCTTGCTCGCCACGTTTTAATACTTCTTCTAAGCACTGTAAATACACTTCAGTTTTACCACTGCCCGTTACGCCTTCTAATAAAAAGCTGCTAAAACCGGTACTTTGATTGATTGCTGTACAGGCCACTGCTTGTTCTTTATTAAGTACCGGTTTACTACCGACGGTTGGCGCAACGCTTTGCCATTGGTTATCGTGTTCGATAGTTTGTGTGATGAGTTCTTTAGCAATGAGGCTATCTATTGTTTTTTTACTAAAGCCAAGTGCTTTTAGTTCGGTTAACGATGACTTACCTGATTGTGATAACTGTTTTAATAAGTTGAGTTGAGTTTTAGCTTTTAATGACGGTACTTTAGCGCCTTTTTCGGTAAGCATTACCATGTTAATGCTTGTTTTGTCTGGTGATTCACCTTGGCGTAGTGCACTAGGCAGAGCTATATGAATCGTTTCGCCGAGTGGGTAACAATAATAACGCGCTGTAAAACTAAGGAGATCTAAATGTTCGCTAGATAATATTGGGGTATCGTCGATAACTTCAAAAATGCTTTTAATTTTACTCTCGGGTACTTCAGTACTCTTTTTTACTGCTAATATAACAGCCACTTTACGCTGATTACCAAAGGGTACCAAAACGCGCATTCCGGGCTTCAGATCAGAAACCAAGCCTGAGAGCTGTTCATCTACTTTATAATCAAAGGTGCGCGGTAATGGGACTTTAATAGCAACTTCAACAAAACGCATAACAACTCAACCAATAAAATTAATGGTGTAATGTACTAAATATACAGTTAAAAACCTACTAGCAAATTATAGTCATTTTATTATTTGGTTACTTTTTTAGCAAAAAATTATAATTAAACCTTGTGTGCTCGGTAGTTGTTGGATAAAATCCGCCACCAACAAATTTGTTTTAACGACGTATGGTACCAAACTACGGGTTTGGAGAGCGATGCGGCCTTAACTAGAGGTTTCTATGAAAGAAGGTATTCACCCTAAGTACGAAGTAATTTCAGCAACATGTTCATGCGGAAATGAATTCGAAACAAGCTCTACTCTTTGTAAAAACATTCACTTAGACGTATGTTCTGCGTGTCACCCGTTTTACACTGGTAAGCAAAAAGTTTTAGACACTGGCGGACGTGTTGATCGTTTCAACAAGCGTTTCGGTGCACTTGGTAGCAAGAAGTAATTTTTGCTATTTAGTTAAAAGAAGCACCTTAGGGTGCTTTTTTTGTGCCTGAAATTTATCTTTACGTGCTTTTCCTGCCTATTTATACGTTATCTCCTTTGCATAACTATTTCTTGTTCTTATTCTGAGTATGCATAAACCTTTGCAGACAAAGTACGTAATAGTCTCTATATTTTGAAGTGTTCATTTTTTAACTAAGTTGTTAAATGTAGCTAACGTGAAGATAAATGTTTTTAAAGTAGACTATTAAGCTGTTTATAGTTATTTATACTAAAAATTTGATAGTCGTTTTTAGAGAAAATGGCTCGCGGCTAAAAGTACCTCTAAAAATGCTTTTTATATGAATTTCTATTTATGAAATGTCGCTATATCTTCGCAAAGTTACTGAAAAACCTCTTAAAATTAATGAATCTAGCATATAACAGGATAGACCTGATATTGCTTGGAATTTAAAAATAATAAGGGTATCGTAACCCAGACAACACCTCTCACTTTAACTTAAATTGCAGGATACAATCGCGTTATGTCAGACTTTCGTGAACAAGCACTACATTACCATTCTCATCCCGTTCCAGGAAAAATCAGCATTGAGCTAACCAAGCCTGCCGAAACGGTTCAAGATTTAGCTTTAGCATATAGCCCAGGTGTTGCTGAACCTGTGCGTGAAATTGCTGCTGATCCTGCAAATGCTTATAAATATACCGGTAAAGGTAATATGGTTGCAGTTATCACTAATGGTACTGCAATTTTGGGCTTGGGTAATTTAGGCCCTTTGGCATCAAAGCCTGTAATGGAAGGCAAGGCGCTGTTATTTAAGCGCTTTGCAGGCCTTGATTCTATTGATATCGAAGTGAAGCATAAAACAACAGAAGACTTTATTAACACGGTTGCTAATATTGCCGATACATTTGGTGGTATTAATCTTGAAGATATTAAAGCCCCAGAGTGTTTTGAAATTGAAAAGGCATTGATTGAGCGCTGTAGTATTCCGGTTTTTCATGACGATCAACACGGCACTGCAATTGTAACAGCCGCTGGTATGTTGAATGCACTTGAAGTGCAAGAGAAATCGATAGAAGAGGCTATTATAGTATGTTTAGGTGCTGGTGCGGCTGCAGTTGCCTGTATGGAACTGTTAATTAAGTGTGGTGCACTGCGTGAACACATTTACATGCTTGACCGTAAAGGCGTTATTCATACTCGTCGTGATGATTTAAACGAGTACAAACAACTATTCGCTAACAATACGGATAAGCGTACGTTGCAAGATGTTATTGCTGATGCTGATGTATTTGTTGGTGTATCTGGGCCTAATTTGTTAGCAGCCGATGATTTAAAACTGATGGCTGATAAGCCGGTTGTTTTTGCGTGCTCAAACCCCGACCCTGAAATTGATCCCGCACTTGCACACAGCGCACGCAACGATTTAATTATGGCGACAGGGCGTTCTGATTATCCAAACCAAGTGAATAATGTTTTGTGTTTCCCGTTTATTTTTCGTGGTGCACTAGATGTGCGCGCAAGTGCAATTAACGATGAAATGAAAATAGCAGCAGTAGAAGCGATTCGTAGTATTGCAAAAGAGCCTGTACCAGCAGAGGTCCTAAAAGCTGCCGGTGTTGATAAGCTGGAATTTGGTGCTCAATATATTATTCCAAAACCGATGGATCCACGTTTATTACCACGTATAGCAAGAGCGGTTGCTCTTGCTGCTGTTGAGTCGGGTGTGGCACAAATTGATTTGCCAGAAAGCTATATGCAGTAAATCTATACCGT
>NZ_BADY01000118.1:0-58164 GCF_000241185.1 Pseudoalteromonas sp. BSi20495 | reverse complement strand
ACCGTTTTTTACCCGTGTCCTTTTTTACCCCAGTGTTTTAACCTCACTTTCTTTTTTGAGATCGTTCATTTCAACGATCTCTAATAACACTATCTATTTGAACTAAACATTAGATACTTACGCTGCCTTTCGATGCACAATAATAACTGCTCGTTTAGACGTTCCAACGACATCACTAATATCTCACAATCTAGATCAAAGGAGTCAATGCGCTTTCCTTTTCCAGCTAGAATACAGCCATTATTATGGACATCTTCCAGTCGTTGGAAGTACAACTCATCTTCAATTTTACCTTCATGAAAACCTTGGAGGTTTTTTCCTAAATAAAGTAAAGGTTCAATTGAAGGAAGGCACAAAAAGTCATCATAGTACTTTAGACAGAAATACATCTCACCAACTATATATTCCATTTTTATTTTCTCTTTAGATTGATTTAAAATTCGACCAATTAAGTAATGTAATGGTCAACTAACTTTGATCACAGTTCTAGATTATTGATGTCTAAGCTCAAATTCATTAGGCGCTAAAGTTGGTTAATCTGCTTATAAGCCTGTTTTTTCGCTTAACGATGTGATTATTATAAGGGGGAAGTACAGGTCTATTTATATTTTTGCTAAGCTTTGCTTGAACAGTGCTTATTGAGCAGGGGTTTATAGCTAAAAAATAGAGCCAAGACTATTTTAAATATTTTAATCAATATAAATGTTTGGGTCAACTAATTCAGGATAGTGAATTAAATTTTTCTTCTGCTACAACAGCGCTAACCATTTGATTATGGTTACGTGGTCTATGCCAGTTATAATATTTCATCAAATAATTGCTAATACCTTTTTCTGCTTCTTGATAATTGTCAACAACAACCAAAAAGTGATTTACTCCACCATTTGAATAATGAAGCTCGCCATTAATCAGGCTTGTTTCTTTTCTTTGAGCCTATAACTTTCCCACTTAATTTGAACAATATGTAAGTGGTGTAAAATTCTATCTAACATCGCTGAAGTTAACGCTGTATCATTCGCAAAAATGCTCCCCCATTGGCCAAATGGGAGATTACTGGTGAGTATGACCGCCCCTTTTTCATAGCGCTTTGCAATGACATCAAACAATAATTTAGATTCCTGAGCACTAAACGGTAAATAGTCTATTTCATCAATTATTAGTAGCTTGGGTGGCAGAACTGAGCGCTGCATCACTTGTTTATACTTATTTTGACGTTGTGCTACAAATTACTCTGTACATCTAAATCTGGAAACGCTCTGGAAACCTACATCTCACCAATTCTAGAAGACTTTTCCAGAAAAAGTGAAAAATCGAAAAGAAATTTGGACTTTTTAGGGCTCTGGAAAATGGTTTTCCAGACAAATTGTGTGTTGTATAGTAAGCGTCTAGCAAAATGCACCTGCCAGTCTCTCACCAAAATGATTAAGCTATTTCCGAATTTCAATGAGGAGATAGTCATGAGAAAAACACGCAGCCTTGAACAATGGCGCAGTATTATTGAAGAACAACAAGCCAGCGATTTAACTATCTCTGACTATTGTCAGCAACATGCGTTATCAAAAACAAGCTTTTATGCCGCACGAAGTAAGCTTAATGAATCATCAGGCTGCTTTGTTCGCGCTAAAGTAGCTAAACACGTTGACGCCACCGAACAGCAACGGTCGATTACCCTCGAAGTCGGAAAAGTAAATGTCAGTTTGCCTCCCACAACGCCTGCATCTTATCTAGGCCAATTACTACGCGAGCTTGCCTGATGAAAATGTTTGTTGAACCTAAGTGTATTTACTTACACCGCGATGCTGTGGATTTTCGAAAATCGATTGATGGTCTGGTTGCACTCGTTGAAGGTGAGCTTGAACGTGATGCCTATACTGGCGCTTTATTTTTATTTTGCAACAAAGCGAAAGATAAACTCAAGCTGGTTTACTGGGATAAAACAGGCTTTGCTTTGTGGTACAAGCGGTTAGAAAAGCAAAAGTTCAAATGGCCAAACAAAACCAGTCTGCAAGAATTTGAGCTCAGTCCAGCGCAACTGGATTGGTTGTTGTCGGGATATGATGTGCTTGGTCATGAAGAATTGCAGTATCAATCGATGATCTAATCGATCATATTGACAGTAAATGCTCGTTGCCACACCGTCTGTTTTATCTTTGCGTCAAGCAAGAAAACAGCGTCAAATTCTGTTAAATTGCGAACATGAAAATTGATGTACACTCACTTCCTGACGACCCAGAACAACTCAAGCGCATGGTGCTTGAGTTGCAACAAGTCGTTGCTGAAAAAATGCGCAAATTCACGAATTACTGCAAGCTTATAACGCTAAGCTTGCCAAAGAATACGCCAAGAAATCTGAAAAGATGCCGGGGGCAGGCGAAGTATTCAATGAAGCAGAAGATATTCTTGATGAACATGATAAAGCGCTATTGGCGACACCGGCCTCAGTAAAGAAAGAAAAAGCCAAACCGAAACGCCGTCCACTGCCGGCGCAGTTACCGCGAATTGAGGTGATTGTTGACCTTGAAGAGGATGGCAAAATGTGTGATTGCTGTCACAGCCCACTACATAAAATGGGTGAAAGCAGCAGTGAAGCGCTCGAGTTTGTGCCAGCGGATATCAAAGTTATCAAAACCATTCGTCCTAAATATACGTGACGTCACTGTGAGCGTGAAGGCATTGAAAGTGTGGTAAAAACCGCCCCTATGCCCACAACAGCGATCCCAAAAAGCATCGCAACGCCCAGCTTGCTGAGCCAAATAATCATGTGTAAATACCAGTTTGGCTTACCGCTTTATCGTCAAGAAACATTGTTTGCCGATATCGGTATTGAGTTGAGTAGGCAAACCATGTCGAGTTGGATGCTACGCTGCGCAGACCTGCTGTCCCTCTTGTATCAACGCTTAAAAGAGGCGTTGTTATCGCAAGCAGTTATTCATGGTGATGAAACCCCGCTCAACGTTATTAACGCAGATAAAGCGACCAGCTATATGTGGTTGTATTGTTGTGGCGATGATAAACAGGGTAAAGGCACGAATATTGTCCTGTTTGATTATCATAACAGTCGCGCAGGACACTGTGTGGTTGATTTTCTTGATGGTTATCAAGGCTATATGCAGGTAGATGGCTACAAGGCGTACGAGCAAACAAAAGCAACACTCGTGGCATGTCTAGCCCATATCCGTCGTAAATTCATCGAAGCGAAAGGGAAGAATAAAAAAACAGGTAAAGCGGATGTTGCACTCAACCTGATAGGCAAACTTTACGGTATTGAACAAAGCATCAAAGATAAAACGCACGATGAAAAATTCAATGTTAGGCAACAAAAAGCGAAACCAATCGTTGATGAATTGTATCAATGGCTACTCAAGCACAAAGATAAAATCCCTCCCAAAATGGCGCTAGGTAAAGCAATTAGCTATGCGATAAATCAGTTTGAGAAATTCAGGCGTTACCTCGATGATGGCAGGCTCAGTATTGATAATAACCGTGCAGAGCGAGCAATAAAACCGTTCGTGATAGGGCGAAAAAACTGGCTATTCTCAAATGCTTGCAATGGCGCGCATGCCAGCGTCATACTCTACAGTCTTGTTGAAACCGCAAAGGCAAATGACCTTGTGGTGCATGACTATATCTCTACTTGCTTACAGCACCTTGCTGAGCAGCCAGATAATCTAGCGCCACTGCTACCTTGGAACATTAAGCAAAGCTAGGTGCCGTTAGCTATACGCTTACGTGTATTTCATTAAAAATCAAGCAGGATATCATCATGACAACCCGAACAATTGATTTTCACAATGCAGAATGCTCTGCTTGTCACAGAAAGCATGTCGATATCAGAACTGAGATAGTTGCTCCTTCGCCAGAACGTCCCAATGCAATTAGAAAGAAAATTATCTTTCGATGCGAAGATCACCTTGACTGTGATGTTGATGAAATTGAAAAGCTCGCGCTGGTCAAAATGCGATTTCAAGATTTAGATGAAAATGACCTTGTTGATGGTGACGATTTTTTGAATCAAATTGATCCAGACTGAGTAATTTTTTTCCAGCCAGCTACCCCAATTTGGCACCAAACGGATTTTTTCATTGAGCTGCTGTTTTTGAAAACAAACACCAAGCCACAAGAGCCGGATAAAAAAGCCCCGCTCACCTGAGGTCGAGGCTTTGGATTCAAAAAAGACTAGGGTACAAAAAGCTCTAATTGAGAGTTATTTTCTAGCAATCCTTTAATTTTCTCAATGTAAGACATGTTGGAGGTATAGTCTCTTATATAAATCGATTCTATTAACCCATCATCAAGCTGAAAGACCTCAACTTTGAGCTGATTTTTATCAACAGAATTTGGTAGCTCGCTAACATAATCCCCTAGGAAGTCTTTAATATCAGTCAATGTATCCTGATGAAATCCTGAATTATCTGTAAACTCCCACCCATCATCTGTTAGTTCTCGCCCAACGCCTTTTAAGATGATAAAAGCGGCTTTGTATTTTCCTTTTATCATTGTGATTTCTCCCACACTTCGACAGGTATTTTGTCAACTTTAGCATTTTTTGCTGCTGCCGTCCGGTGATGACCATCTTGCAGTTCTAGCTTGCCAGTGGCTGGATTTTTAACAGCAGACACAGGGTCGTCTCCAGCTTTCTGTACAAAGCCATTCTTTTCCATGTTTTTAGTAAGTTTTTTAACTTGGGAACCGGACATTTCAGATTTAGACTGAGTTGGCACTAAATTTTTAGGGTCAACCATTTCTGTTTTGGAAGTCCATCCACTATTACAGTTATGTACTAGTACATTCTGTTTCGTAACATAGTACGTATGAAAATCTGCCACAGTAAAGTTGTACGTAAGGTCAACGCGCTGCTCATCAATAACACTAATAACTTCCATAGAACCATTACCGTCAGTTTCAATCTTATCACCGACTTTTAATTCAATGGTTTGTTTCCAACCCTTACCAAGTACATAGAAAGGGTGGTCATCTGTTGCTTGGATTTTCTGTTCAAATCCATCGCCAGCAACTAATTTGATTTCAAAAATTCCACGGTCTGGTTCAACAAAAATTTTGGTTACAGGCTTCCAGTCCTGTTCACCTGTTTCAGTATTTTTCGCCCATAGTTTTTCACCTAACTTTACGTCTTCAATATTTTTGTAGCCGCCTTCAGTTAAAACCTGAGTACCAGCAACAAAACAGCAGGTCCTGCGTAATGCATTTGCCGCATCTACACCTTTATCACCAGCTCTCGCTGCAAGTCCAAGACCAGTAGCTCCCGGAATAAATAATCCGGCAACATTAGCCCCCAATGATGCTGAGTTCGTTGCATTAACACCATTAGTAGCCATGTCGTAAAGGTCATATGCTATGAAGCCTAAATCAACAATGGCATCTAAAAATTCACCATTTGGATCAGTGTACTTATATGGGTTGTTGTTTGCATATAGATAGCGGTTAAATGACATCACAGGGTTAGATGGAGTCCAACCCACAGGATCATTAGAATAGAAACGACCTATGACTGGATCATAGTATCGTGCCTGCATATACAGTAATTGGCTTTATGATCCACAGGGTTAATCTTATTAAAGTAATGATTTAAATGAACGTCTTAGTGATATTAAGTGCTCAGTGTACAATGAATTTAATAAGCAAGTACATCTAGCCCTTTGTGCGCCACTAGGTTGAGTAATTTTAAAGACGCTCCTTTTGGTGATTTCCCACCTTGCTCCCATGATCTAACCGTCGAAGGGCTTGTATTTAAATAAGCAGCAAACACGGCTTGACTAACATGAGCTCTCTCTCGTATCGCTTTTATATGTGCAGCATCATAGCGCTCTATTTCTGGTAGGCATAACACATCAAATTCCCGCATTGTTTGCACATCCATTACACCCGCATCAGTCAACCCTTTTGCGGTGTCGTGCATGACATCTAAAATACTATTACTCATGATTTATTACCTCTATTAATTCACCTGATTCAATGGCTTTTTTGAGTTGAATATCTGAATAACCAAGTAATTCTTTTGCCATCAACTTCAGTGTCTTTAACTCTTTTTTACCTATGTTATCTCGTTGATTTTTAGAAAAACCAAACATGAAGAATGATTTATCACCCACTTTAAACGCAACAATAGTACGAAACCCGCCACGTTTACCTTGGCCTTGAATTGCTGCTCGTTTTTTATAAACATGGCCGCCTAGTTCACCATCATTAAGTCCCTCTCCAAGTTCACGTATCGTCTCTTGCAAAGTATGATCGGTTAAACATTCTTTTTCAGCCCACTTACTGAACCATTTTGATTTAAAGATATACATTTAAATTCCTTACTCTTGGCTAACTATACCACTCAGTATTATAGCTTTCCACGTACAATCACATTATTTAATAACAAAAGAGCATTACTCACTTAATATCAAAGGCTTCAATGTATTGCTCATTGAAGCCTTGGGTTTATCCTGTCGCTATTACAAATAGAATGATGACTTTGATAGTGCAGACGGGTGACTGCGCTGGTAGGTACTTGTTAAAACACTCCGTGATACGTGTGTGTATATTTGCGTTGTTGATATATTGGCATGCCCTAACATTTCTTGAACATGACGAAGCTCAGCACCGTTATCAAGCATAATAGTCGCTGTGGCATGTCTAAATAAATGACATGCTCCAGCTCGTTTATGCCCTGCTAGTTTGACATACCGCGCAACCATTTCAGATAATTTATTGGCTGAATAACGCCTACCATTATTAGCAAGAAATAATGCGCTTCCTGTACTAAGGCTAGCCATGTTGATGCGTATTTTCCCTAAGTAGAGAGTGATCCATTCACAAGCTCGTTTACTGATGGGGACAATACGATCTTTATTCCCTTTGCCTCGATTAACCCGAAGTAAATGCGCGGTTAGATCAACATCATCAATATCTAAGTTCATCAATTCTGTTCGTCTAATACCTGTGGCATAAAAAGTTTCTAAAATAGCGCGATCCCGTAACCCTAAGACACCGAACAGGAGTGACTGTGAGAGTATTTTTTCAATCTCAATTTCACTGAACAACGCTTTGGGTAATGCGCGTCCTTTGCTTGGTAATTCAATATGCTGCAATGCATTCGTAGAAAGTAGTTCTTTCATATAAAGTTTTTCAATAAATGTTTTAACAAAAGTAAGTAGGTTTCGCTTTTGAGCTAAACATAACGGGTTACCATCAAGCGCTTTACGATAGCAATTAAGATAAGCCATATAATCATCCATTAAGTCTAAATCTATTTTGTCAGCACTATAAATACGCTGTGCTATGCACCAACGAGCAAACTTTTTAAGTCCTGCTTTCTTACCGCGAATTGTGTCTGGTGATTGCCCTTTAGCCTCGCATAACCACAGATAATATTTAACGCAAAGCCAAATGCGCCTACTGGTTGGCTTACCCATAAATCATCTCCTGTATAAACTTGAAACCTTGGGTTATATACTTATCAGACTCAGGTTTACGCCACTGTATAATAGGTGATTGCCAATGGCGTATACGTTGACCATAACGATACCCAATGGCTGCAATTACATGGTTGTGCTTATCCATTGTGGGAAAAATAATGCAGCTGCGAAATAATTCATGCCCACTTGGGTTTAATAGTTGGCTACGCTTTAAGCTGCCTCGCATTGCACCTCCTGTTAATGTACGCATAGCTAAAATGTGTTTGCCAAGTGTACGATTACATACACCTACATGAGCACTGTAACGAAAGGCATGTGGTATACGCGATGACTGCCCAACAAATAATTGCATTGCAGGATCGTGTAAATAACATTGCATGTAGTAATTAAAAACCTGCTGGATATAACTGTCATCAATATTGACGGGCTTTATAAGTGGATTGTCATTCACCATCGCAGTGTACTCCCGTGGTGGGATCAAATTCTTTTCGCATGGACTGACCATGCATAGAAATTTTATGTGCTCGATGAATGATCCTGTCCATTATTGCATCAGCAAATGTTGGTTCACCAATGTACTCATGCCATTTTTCAACTGGCAGCTGAGAGGTGATAATTAAAGAGCCTTTCCCTGTTCTATCTTCAATAATTTCCAGCAAGTCTTGTTTACCATAATCATTAAGAGGCACAAGTGCCCAATCATCCAATATGAGTAACTTAAACTTCAACAATCTCATTCTAAATTTTGGAAGTGAACCATCTAAACGCGCAATTTCCATATCCTCTAACAATCGTGGCGTTCTATAAAACAAGACCGCATAGCCTTTACGCATTGCTTGTTGAGCAAATGCACACGCAATATAACTTTTACCAACTCCGGTTAGTCCTGTTAACAAAATATGCTGCGACCGTGTTAACCACTCACAGTCAAACAGTGATTTTACTTGCTCTCTATCAAGGCCTCGTGATGCCTGAAAGTTTATATCTTCGACGCAGGCATGCGTTAACGTTAGCTTGGCAGCTTTTCTTGCTCGGTTTTGTCGCCGTGCTTCACGGTCGTTAACCTCAGCATCACTCAATAGAGCCAGGCGTTCATCAAATACTAAACGTAATGAGTCAGGACTGTTAAGCTGTCGTTGTAATTCAGCCGTCATCCCATAGAGCTTTAAAGTATTAAGGTGCTCTATCGTTTGTTGTAGCAACATATTACAACCCTCCTTGTTGATAGTATTGAGCACCCCGAATATTATAATGAAGCGGTAGCTCGCTTTGTGTAGGTAAGGCGTTACGGCGTTGATCAATTTTGCATTGTAAAATTGACCGAACACTTTTTACCGTTAGTGATTTAATATCTACAGCACATTGGCATGCAATCTCAAAGCGTTCTTCTCCATAGAGCTTAGCTAAACTTTTTAACTGTGAACACGCTTTACTTGCTGTCATTGCATAATTCGGCTTACCTAAAAATTGACTATCTACAAGCGCAATTGCAGCTTCACCAATGCTTTTAGCCCAAACGAGATAATGTTCAAGGTTTTGCTCTGCGTATGCCTGATGACTCGAAGGGCGATGTGCATTTTTGGTGGTGTAACCATCTACGATATCACTTTTAACATGACTGGCTATGCGTTGATTAGCGCAAATGAGTTCAACACTTTTAGATGTTATGCGTGCCTCAACCTGTCGATCAACATATTGATACGGTACTGAGTAATAATGTTTCTCCACGACCACATGATAATCACTATTTACGCGTTGAGCGCTTACCCAACTAGCAAACTCAAAGGGGTGCTCGGGCAAAGGTTGCAAAACAGGTTTATCTAAAGCCATAAAGCGAGAGTGACGACAGCCATCAATGCGCTTAAAAGGACGTCGATTAAGTTTTTCCAACAAAGCGATAATCGCAAGATTGATCTCCTCAACGCTAAAGAATTGTCTTCTGCGAAGGATTACAGTTATCCAACGAGTTACAATTAATACGCCTATTTCAGCAAGTGATTTATCTTGTGGTCGGCGAACCCTAGCTGGTTCAATCACACAGTTATAATGCCTTGATTGCTCCAAATAGGTACGATTGATGATCGGCAATGAACCTGGCTTCGTTACCGCTGATTTTAAGTTATCAGGCACAACAACTTGTGGTACGCCACTAAAAAAGGCATACATGCGATTATGCGCTTCGATAAAATCCTCTAACTTTTGGCTCTTTGAGGCAAAAGCAAAGGTGTATTGAGAGCAACCTAAAACGCCAACAAATACCTGAGCCTGCCTGCACTCTCCTGTATTATTATCAATGTAACCAATGGTTTTACCTGCGTAATCAACATAAACACATTCACCTGCATAATGAGTTTGGCGCATAGACACATCTACTGATTTTAAATAACGGCGGTAATAAAAGTTAAACTACGATTGGCAATAAGCGGTTTCAGGATCTACAACACAATACTCTTCCCATAACTGCGCTAAGGTTTGATGTTTGTGCATCTGCATCTGCATAAGTGTGTGAATATGCGACCAATCAGGTTAATGCCAGTCAGTTAACAGCTGACTGGCATTAAGCCTTGGCTCGCTATTTTTGTATTAGCCTTTGTGTTAACTGAGGTATTAACCTTCTAATTGAAAGTCGTACACTGAACCTAAATTAAGTAGTTGGGTAAGCTCATCAAGTGCTTGGTAGCTTTCAGTTAATAGGGCTGAATCTGCAAAGTCACTTGCGCCTAATTTGTCGCGGTAGTTACGTTTTGCCCAGTCACACAGTTGTGTGTATTTAGTATCAGTTAAAATAACCTCTGGGTTTACTGCAGCAAGTTCTTGCTCGTTAAGAGCTACACGTAAACGCAAGCAAGCTGGGCCGCCGCCATTTTGCATACTTTGGCGTAAATCAAAAAACTGTACTTGGTTTACTGGGTTATCAGCCATGATCATTTCTTCAATGTAGGCGTTAACCGCGCTGTTGCGTTTACATTCTTGTGGTGCCACTAACAGCATTGAGCCATCTTCAAGGCTCACAAGCTGGCTATTAAATAAGTAGCTACTTACAGCATCGGTAATGCTTACTTTATCGGTTGGTACTTCAATAATATAAAATTCTTTATTGCCTACATACGCTTCGCGAATATCTTGCAATGCAAAAGCTTGGTTTAAAAATGCTTGCTGGTGGCACAGTAATACATTGGCGTTACCTACTGCAATTACATCGTTATGAAACACGCCTTGGTCTATTACGTCTGGATTTTGCTGTAGTAGAATTTGGCTTGAATCTTTTAAGTTATGTAAACGGCAAATTGCTTCTGAGGCTTCGAGTGTTTGCCTTGCAGGAAATTTAGCTGGTTTTGGTAATTGGCTGTTAAACGCGCTGGCACCAAATACAAACATTTCAAGGCCTTGCTCGCCGTGGCTGTCACAAAAACGAGTATGGTTTGCTGCACCTTCGTCGCCAAAAAAGCCTTGGTCTGGCAAATGAGTATGGTGCGCAAAGTATTTGTCGTTATTAAACATCGCTTTTAATAAGCGTGTAGTGGTTGCAGGCTCTAATGAACGATGAAACTTATTATTTAAATTAGCTGAAGTAAAATGTACTTTGCCGTCGGTTGTATCGGGAGATGGTGATACCGTCGCGGCATTAGCTGTCCACATTGCAGACGCTGAATAACACGCGCGTAATAAAATAGGATCTGCTTTAAATGCTTTGTGGATTACTTGAGCATCGTTGCCTGTAAAGCCTAAGCGGCGCAGTACGTTTAAGTCGGGGCGCGCATGGGGTGCAAATACACCTTGAGTTAGGCCTTTGTCGTGCATGGCTTTCATTTTTTCAAGGCCTTGAAGCACAGCCTCTTGAGGATTTGAAAAGCTTGCTGCGTTATTTAACGAGGCAACATTACCATACGATAAACCAGCGTAGTTGTGAGTAGGGCCAACTAAGCCATCAAAATTAACTTCCAAAGCGTGCATACACGTTCCAACTAAAATTTTTCAATAGGGTGCAACAATACAACGCAATAGGGTTGCTTGCAAAGTTATAAACGCAGTGTTTTTACTAATTTTTTCGATGTTTTTAAATGTGGAGTTTATTACAAGGGGGTTGTTTTTATATTGAACGATTAATTTGAAGTTTAATTAAAATGTACACATAAATTGCATAGTGTGCAAAAGCTTAGCCTAAAGTAGGTTTTTACATTTAAGCTTTATGCCAAGCCTTTACACAATACGATGTTACTTAACATAGACGCGCTCTTTGTCAGCGGTGGTATGGGTATTTGTTGGATCATTAACTTGCCAAACGCTAATGTCTAAACGCCATAAAAGGTAAAGGGTATGGTATAAGTTGAACATGGTTTTTCCTTGGTATTTTCACTGAACACATCAGTTTATAGGAAGAAGTATGCCAACATTAACTTGAATATTTTATGAATAGAAATCAGGTATTTAGTATTTAAGTGTAAATACGTACTAAAGCATTAGCACCAAAGCGGTGATGTATTTTTAAAATGTGCACCAGTGTGGTGTGTTTTTAACAAAAAGCCCTGCAACTATTGGGTCACTTAAATGTGCAAGGCTTTTTAAAAAATGTAGTCACTTAAAAAGTAAATTAGCGGCCTACTTTTCCTTTTACTAAAGGCTCGAACGACATTACTTTAAACTTACCGTGGCTTTGATTTTTGCCATTATTAAGTACAGGCGAATTATGTAAATCGTCAACGGTAAAGTATATTTTATGATCAGCCCCGTAACTAAAGCCATCAGGCCAGCTCAAACGTTCGTCTTTAAATAATACTTCGTAGTTGCCAGTGGGTTTAACTACGCCAATTGCGCCATTGGTTATGTCGGTTACATATACGTTACCGCCGCCATCAACAATAATACCGTCTGAAATTGGCTTAGTGCCGTAACGCGTAACTTTGTCTTCAAGCGCTTTAGCCCAAAGGCTCTCGTTATTTATATCGCTGGTGGCAATGCGGTAAACCGACGTGCCCGACATAGAGCCAAAGTAAAGCCAGTCTTCGTTAGGGTCAAGCGTAATAGGGTTAACACCTAAGCGGGCAGGTTGTCCGCCAAGGCTCATTGTGCGCCCATCAATAACCATATCGATATTTTCGGCTGTGGTGTAATGGCTATTTTGTAATACTCTGCGTGCTACACCTGTTTTAAGGTTTACCGTAATAATAGCGGCTTGGCTGCCTTGGGCTGTGTCGGCAATGTATACAACGCCATGCTTATTATCGATGACTAAATCGTTTAAAAACGAGGTGTCGGTAATGGTCGGTTTAGCCAGATAAATAATTTTGTGCAGTTGCTCTTTGTTTGTATCCCAACCTACTAAGCGTCCAGCGTGATCGGGCCCTGAAGTGTCAAGCATCCATAACACGCCATCGCTTGATACGTTTATGCCAAGTACATCGTAAAAACCTTTACCGTTATTGTACGCGTATGCCCATTCTTCATTAGGGTAGGGTTTAGTTGTACCATCGCTTAAAAGCTCCATAATTTTTTGCTTTTGGCCAAAAAAGCCATGTACAGATAAAAATTTTCTGCCCGATGGGGTAATAGCAATGTTGCCCGGTGGGTGCTGCGCATCAAATGTGGCTACTGTTTTTAAATCAGCATTTTGGCCAGCGGTGTTAGCAGTTACGGCGCTGCTACCTAAAAGTGCCGTGCTACACGCCGCTGCTAATAGTAATTTTTTAATATGAGTCATTTTTAAAACCTTTTAAAACACGTTTATTGTTTAAAAATTAAGAGCCTAATCGGCTAAGTCGTTTACTACTAAATCGAGCAGCTGCATTAACTGCTTCGCTTGCGTTGCATCTACACTATCAAATTTACATAAAATATTTTTAGGAATATCGGCCGCTTTTAACTTAAGTGATTGGCCATGCTGGGTTAGCTGCACTAAGCGTTTGCGTTTGTCGTGCTCATCTTTAACAACAGCCAGTAATGATTTGTCGCTCATTTTTTTGAGTATTTGGGTCATTGCACCGCCGTCTATCGCGGTTTTATCTATTAGCTCTGCAATTGTTATTTCGTCTTGCTCCCACAGGGCCATCATTACTACGTATTGCGGGTAAGTTAAATTTAGCTCGTTTAAAGGCTCGCGATACGCACGCGCAATGCTGTTAGATGCCATATATAACCGATGACATAACTGATTTTTTAACTTTAATTGCTCAAACGGCATAACGTTATCCTTTATTTCAATACATGCTATTTTAATTTGCATGCAAAGTATTTGCAATCTCTAATTACTTGTTCTATTATTTTGCACACAAACTAAATTAATTACTAAACTTTGGAGTTCATTATGAATGTATTACAAAACGTAGCTTACACTGCAAAAGCAACTGCAACTGGCGGCCGTGAAGGCGTAGCTAAATCTGATGATGGTCGTTTAGATGTAAATTTATCAACACCTAAAGGTTTAGGTGGAGACGACGGACAAGGCACTAACCCAGAGCAATTATTTGCCGCAGGTTATGCAGCATGTTTTATTGGTGCACTTAAATTTGTAGCAGGTAGTGAAAAAATAGATTTACCAAGCGACACGCATATTAATTCACAAGTGTCTATTGGTGCTATTGAAGGCGGTTTTGGTATTGCAGTAAAACTTGCTGTGTCACTAGGTGATATGGATAAAGTTGCAGCGCAAACGCTTGTAGATAAAGCACACCAAGTATGCCCATATTCAAACGCAACACGTGGCAATATTGAAGTAGAGCTTTCAGTTATTTAATAACTAAATAAAGAAAAGTTATAAAAGCACACAACGACAATTAGTCGTTGTGTGCTTTTTTGCGTTTAAGGCATAAAAAATAAATATACGATAAATCGTATATTCACTATTCCATATGTTGTTATTTTGTTTTATTGTGTATGCATAAGCACAGTGAGGACAGTATGGAACAATTCAACCCACTTCAATTTTATAAATGCCTAGCGGACGATACGCGCTTAAAAGCAATGTTGCTTATTAGCGACCAAGAAGAGCTATGTGTATGCGAACTGGTTGCTGCACTTGAGCTAAGCCAGCCTAAAGTGTCTCGCCATTTAGCACAGTTAAGACAATGCGGATTATTGAGCGACCGTAAACAAAATCAATGGGTTTATTACAGTATTAATAAAGCCCTGCCAGAGTGGGCTAAAAATGTATTAACGCAAACGCTTACTGCTAACCCTTCATTTTATGAAAATGATTTAACGCGCTTAAACGCTATGGGTAATCGCCCTGAACGTATTACTAGCTGCTGTAACTAACTAATAAATTAACTTATTAAAGGTATTTAATTATGACTATTAAAGTAGGTATTAACGGTTTTGGCCGTATGGGGCGTTTAACTCTGCGTGCAGCAGTTGATTTGCCAGAAATAGAGTTTATTAAAGTAAATGATGTAGCGGGCGATGCTAAAACCCACGCACATTTAATTGAGTTTGACTCAGTACATGGGCGCTTAGCACAACAGGTTTCTAGTGATGATAATAGCTTTAGTGTGGGCAAACACACGATTACAGTTACCAACAATAAAACCATAAACGAAACTGATTGGTCTGATTGCGATGTAGTAATAGAGGCCAGCGGTAAAATGAAAACCACCGAGCTGCTAAATCAATATTTAGCGCAAGGTGTTAAGCGTGTTGTGGTAACCGCGCCTGTAAAAGAAGACGGTATATTAAATGTAGTAATGGGTGTAAACGATGACCTTTTTAACCCAAGTGAGCATAAAATTGTTACGGCTGCTTCTTGCACAACTAACTGTTTAGCGCCAATAGTAAAAGTACTGCAAGAAAAAGTGGGTATTAAACACGGCTCAATGACCACGATTCACGACATTACTAATACTCAAACGATTATTGATGCCCCTCACAAAGACTTACGCCGTGCGCGCTCGTGCGGTACAAGTTTAATCCCTACTACAACCGGTAGTGCAACGGCTATTACGCATATTTTCCCCGAGCTTAAAGGTAAATTAAACGGTCATGCCGTGCGTGTACCTTTAACTAACGCGTCAATTACCGATTGTGTTTTTGAGCTAGAGCGAGGTGTTACACAAAGTGAAGTAAACACGTGGTTTCAAGATGCTGCAAATAATGAGCTAAAAGACATTTTAGGCTACGAAGAAAAGCCGCTTGTATCTATAGATTACAAAACAGATCCACGTAGCTGCACCATAGATGCACTTTCTACTATGGTTATTAACAACACTCAGCTTAAATTATATGCTTGGTATGATAACGAGTGGGGTTATGCCAACCGTACTGCTGAGCTAATGCTTAAAGTTGCAAAAAGTGATTTAGTTTAATCTCATTTAATAAGGTTTAACGCTATGTTTGCGCAGTTGGCTAACTTACCGAGTTCTATAAAACAATATTTAATAATTACTGGTAACTATTGGGCATTTACTTTAACTGATGGTGCACTGCGCATGCTGGTGGTGCTGTATTTTCATCAGTTAGGTTATGGTGCATTTGCAATAGCCATGTTGTTTTTGTTTTATGAAATTTTTGGTGTGATCACTAATTTAGTAGGTGGTTGGCTTGGCGCGTATTTAGGGTTAAATAAAACCATGAATGTAGGGCTTGGGCTACAACTTGTCGCTTTAGCCATGTTGTGCGTGCCAGGAGATTGGTTAACGGTTGCCTATGTTATGGCAGCGCAAGCATTGAGTGGCATAGCTAAAGACTTAAATAAAATGAGCGCAAAGAGCGCCATTAAGTATTTAGTACCACAATACGATGCAGGGCAAAGCCAATTATATAAATGGATTGCCATACTTACTGGCTCTAAAAATGCCTTAAAAGGGGTGGGCTTTTTTTTAGGCGGATTACTGCTTACTGTATTTGGCTTTGTAGGTGCGCTAGTAAGCTTAATAGCTTTACTCAGTGTTGCGTGGGTTATTAGTTTAATTTTTTTAAAAGGCGATATTGGTAAAGCTAAAAACAAACCTAAGTTTAAAGAGTTATTTTCTAAATCCCGGGCAATTAACTTACTTAGCGCAGCGCGTTTATGCTTGTTTGCGGCGCGCGATGTATGGTTTGTAGTTGCATTACCTGTTTACTTAGCCGCTCAGTTTAACTGGGATCATTGGTGGGTCAGCGGCTTTATGGCTTTGTGGGTAATTGCTTATGGGCTGGTGCAATCGCAAGCACCGCGAATAACTGGGCAAGGCGATTCAACTTCACACTCGGTCAAAAAAGCATATTGGTGGGTTGCTTTATTAAGTGGTGTAACTGGCATTTTGGCGTTGTTGATGCAATTGGATATAGTGGTACATTTTACGCTTGTAATTGGCTTACTTATTTTTGGTGGTGTATTTGCTGTAAATTCATCGCTGCACAGTTACTTAATAGTAAGTTTTGCTAAAAATGATGGGGTGTCACTCGACGTAGGCTTTTATTATATGGCCAATGCGATAGGGCGTTTGCTTGGTACGGTGCTTTCTGGTTGGGTTTTTCAAGTATATGGGCTTAGTGCGTGTTTATGGGTAAGTGTTTGTTTGTTAATAATGGCGACAATTACGACGGCATACCTGAAAAAGCAGTAAAAACCCAATTAATTGTATTAAATTCAAATTCTTTGATGATATTCATAGCTTCATTTTTTAAAACTACTAAACTATAGCTGTAGATTTAATCAAAAGGTGTATGGAATGCGGGAAATATCGTTAGCAAAAAAGTTACTCTGGCTTACCGTCGGGAGTATATTTATTACAGTATTGGTGCTTTCTAGTGTTTTATGGTGGGAATTATCATCAAGCAATGAGCAGTTAGCGATCAAATCTGAAGAGTATATCGTTGCTGAGGTTGAAGAAAAACTTAATGCTAATGCTGCAGTATATGGTGAACGAATTGCTGGCTTTGTTAACGAGGCTTACCGAGTTCCGTATTCATTAGCCGCATTACTTGGTGATGCTGCAAAACAAAATACGCTAAGTAGAGATACAGTTGTAAGCATAAACCGCTCTATTTTAGAAAATAATACACTTTTATCTTCTATTTATTCTCAGTTCGAAGCTAATGCTTTTGATGGGCAAGATGCTCAATTCCAGCGGGGCTTTAAGCATTCTGTTGATGGTGATGGCACGCTCGAAGTCTATATTACTCGGGACGAGAATGGTACGGTAGAACAGCAAAAAGTGGCTAATGCAGCTGACAAATATATAACAAATTTGAACGAATTTGGACTTCGCGAAGCTGAATGGTACTTATGTGCAAAGGATACGCTCACACCATGTATTATGGAGCCCTACCTTTACGAAATTCCGTCTGGTGATTCGGTAATGTTAACGTCATTAACAGTGCCAATTTTAAAATCTGGGCAGTTTATTGGTTTAGCTGGCGTAGACTTAACACTTCCTACTTTTCAAGTGATGACTGAACAGCTTTCTAAACAACTCTATAACGGTAAAGCAAAAGTAACATTATTGAGTGACATAGGCTTAATTGTTGGCAGTAGCCATTATAAAACTAAACTAGGGCGTCCACTAAAAGAAGCGATTAGCTCATCGCTGTACAACGATATTGAAAAGTCAAAAGGACAAAGCGGTATTTTTAAGGTTAATAACGAGTACCTTGTTAATTACCCTATCAATATTAAACTTGCCAATAAGCAGTGGTCTTTAATTATTGAAGTACCAACAGAATTTGCGCTCGCAGGTCCTGAAGCGTTGGCTGAAAACATGCAAGAAACTGCAGCATCGTTAGGGTCTATTATTTTAGTAACCGGTTTAGCTATAGCTGCAATTGCATTTGTTATAATGAAATTAGTGGTTGGCGGCATCGTTGCACCGCTTCGACAAATTCAACAACGTGTTGATAACCTTGCAAGCTCTGAGGGTGATTTAACGCATACATTGCATGTTGATAGCCACGCTGAACTTATTGCATTAGCTGGTGGGTTTAATCGATTTTTAGCAAAACTACGTGATTTAATTTCTGAACTAAAAGCGGTGTCTGAGCAAACCAAACAGCAAGGCGAGATAGCGCAACACATTGCCATAGATACAAAGCAAAATGTGCAATCTCAATTTCAAGAAATTGAAAGTGTGGTAACGGCTATGAACGAAATGAGCGCAACAGCACTCGAAGTAGCCAGAGCATCAGAACAGTCAGCGCAGCAGGCAGATGAAATTAATGGCTTAGTGGTTAGTAGTGAGTCGAGCTTATCGTCAGCTATGAGCCAAGTTAAAACTATGTCTGAAGAAATTAAAGAAGCTAACCAAGCGGTTGAAAAAGTAGCATCGCGTAGTAAAGATATTACGCAAATTTTGGATGTGATCCGTACCATTTCAGAACAAACTAACTTATTGGCACTTAATGCGGCAATTGAAGCTGCACGTGCTGGTGAACATGGCCGAGGCTTTGCGGTAGTTGCTGATGAGGTAAGAGCGCTTGCGTCTAAAACGCGTTCATCGACTGACGATATCAGTAAATTGATCGATAGTTTGTTACACGAAGTTGGCAATGCCTCAACTGTAATAGAAAAAGGCGTAGTGCGCGCACAAAGTGCTGTTGATGAAACCTCAATTGCATTTGATGCTCTTCACAGTGTAGTGGTTAAAGTTGATGAAATAACTAATCAAATTACACATATTGCCACGGCAGCTGAAGAGCAAAGTTTAGTAACTGAAGAAATAAATCGTAATTTAACACTTATATCAGATGCAGCTTCGCAGCTATCCGATTTATCGGCACAAGCAGGCGATAGCAGTGAAGTACTCAACAAGCTTGTAACGCAACAAGATTCAGAGCTTAATAAGTTAAAAACGTAATATTGAACGTCAAAAAATAAAAAGGCAGTAATTAAATTACTGCCTTTTTTAATTAAAACAAGCGGTTTATAGGTTTTTCATGAGCGCAAACATTTGATTGATCATAGGTTGGGCCAGTAGTTCAACGCCTGGGCGATTAAAATAACCACGTAACCCTGTAAACTGAATCTGAAAAAAACGTGCGTACTCGATAGCTGTTAATTTATCGCTCAACTCATTTTTTGCTATTGCTTGCTCAAAAAGTACAGTGAGATAACCTTCAAACTTAGCCGCTAAATCTAAACTCAATTCATATAAACTACTGTTTTTATCGGCAAACTCATTGTTAGCTTTTACTAACATACAGATTGCACTCGGGCTACAATCTTTGTTTTTAATTACCACATTTTCTACAAATGCACGTAAGCCACCTAAGGTTGTGTCTGACGAAGATAAAAAACCGTCAATTTGGCTTTTCATTTGCACCGTATAGTCTTTTAGTGACTCACTATATAGCCCTTCTTTTGAACCAAATGCAGAATAAATACTGCCTGGTCGCATATTAACGGCTTCTTGTAAGTCTCGCGTTGAGGTTGCATGAAAGCCTTTTTCCCAAAATAATTGGCTGGCAACACGAACAACATTTTCGCGTTCAAATTTAACCTTATTAACCATTTTATTCTCAATTAATTTGAACAGTTGCTCAATTTTAACTTGAACAGTCGCTCAAAATCAAATAGTATGTGTTTCGAAGTTACATAAACCTAATTATTTTTGGAGCTAAACATGGCAGAATTTACTTTATACACGGCAGAAAATGCACCAGAAGAAGCAAAACCACTTTTAGCTGATTCAGTAGCAGCATTTGGTATGCTTCCTAACTTACATGCAGTAATGGCTGAAGCACCAACATTACTTAAAGGTTACCAAGTACTGCATGACTTGTTTCAAAAAACGTCATTTAATGCAGAAGAGCTAACAGTAGTATGGCAATCAATTAACGTAGAGCACGACTGTCATTACTGTGTTCCTGCTCACAGTGGTATTGCAGCGGCAATGAAGGTTGATCAAGGTATTGTTGACGCACTTGTTAACAAAACACCACTTGAAAACCCTAAGCTAGAAACTCTTCGTGAAACTACACTCGCAATGACACGTGAACGTGGCGTGATCAGCGATGAGCAAATCGAAAAATTCTTTGCCGCAGGTTACGCTAAGCAACAACTACTTGAAATTATTGTAGGCTTGTCTCAAAAAGTAATGAGCAACTACACTAATCACCTTGCTGATACACCAGTAGATGATGCATTTAAAAAATACGTAAAATAAATACGGTTCTATAAATGACAATAGGCAGCTTAGGCTGCCTTTTTTGTGTTTATAAATTGCGATTATTTAAACTTAACGGCTTTTGTACTGCGTGTATAAATACGTTGTTCGGGCTTTGTCCACTCACCCTTTTTTAAATAAGAGATTGATACAATGAATTTATCGTCTTTTAAATCACTTGTAGACTTAACCTTAGTCACTCCCTCTTTACTGCCTGTTACTTCTTCGTAGGCTACAAACTGAGTCGGGCTTAATACTGTTATAGTGCCTTTTGTATAAAAACCTGCTGTTGTGAAGTAATAAAAGACGAGTGACTTTTTTTTGCTATCATAAAAAAATCGTCGATTCGCCGCCATACTCACCCTCATTAATAGAGTGCATAGTACGAATAGCTTTACCGTTTAGCGTACGTTCCCACCTGCCGACATCCTGAACTGGCTTTGCGCCTGAGACTACCTTAAAGTCGGTTTGCCAAGTGCCTAAGTAAGGCTGAAATATTGCTAGCTCTTTATCGAGGGTTAAGTTGTTTTCTTCCGCGTAACTAAAAGTAAATGAACAGAGGAGCAACGCTAAGAATAACGCTTTAAAATGTGTCATAATTTAACTCTTATTTTTAAATTCTGTGCGTTCAGTATAGGTGATAATTAATTGATAAAAAAAGCCTTAATAACAATATCGAGTCTTTTTATTGCTTTAACTTGGCTAGCTTACATGCTTAGCTACATTGCTCTTTATATGCCAATTTATCTCAGTATTTTGAGTGTGTTAACATTTTTAATGTATGCCTGGGATAAGCGCAAAGCAATACAATCGGCACATAAAAAAGTAAACCGTACGCCTGAGCGCACGTTGCAATTACTTGCTCTGTGTGGTGGTTGGCCAGGCGCATTATTTGCACAACAATTACTACGTCATAAATCTAAAAAACGTCGTTTTATATTTGTGCTGTGGTTATGCATTGCAGTTAATTTAGGTGGGATCGTGTATTTTTGGTTGAATAGGGGGTCTTTACTCGTTTGACTAAATAGAAGGTTTGCTGAGCTAACTTAACCTGAACTTTGGTAAATAATATATTACTCAGAGTTCAGGTTACTTAACAGTATAAATGGTTTACTGTTCAGATTGACTTGTTAGTGCTTCATCTAATCCAACAGTTAAAATAGTTTTTTTGTCAACAACGACCCATTTTCTGTAGGTTTGGTATCCAGCTCTGCTGACTTCAATATCGTATTTGCCTTCTTTTAGCACAATGGCATCTTGATAGACCGGGTTTATGTTCATAATACGAACGCGAGCATCTGCGGGAGTCGTAATAACGGTTAATGAAATTGGTGCTACAACTTCTTCAACATCTACTTTGGCTTCGGTAACAACCTCAGTGACGACTTTATCAACTGTTGAGGTGGTTGAACAACCGCTTAGTAATAGGATGGCTGCAAGTGCGCTTAAGTTTTTCATCGATACTCCATTAAGTAATTTAAAAATGTTGAAGGTTACGAAAAATCTTGGAGGAGTGTCTTAAAAGCTCAACTCGTCGTCCTTGACTCTCGTTTAAAAAGCGGTGGATAGTCTAATATGTATCCACCATATATTCAATTATAGTTATTTTCTTATTGCTACGCTCATCATCTAAACAAACTCTGAGTTAGTAGCCTAACTATTTTATTTACAGCATACTGTCTAACGACTGCGTAATGGCCTCACTTCTTTCGACTAATTGCTCCGCAGTTCGGTACATTTTTCGCTTCATTAGAGTATTAGCCATTGTAATATATCGCTTTGACAAATCTTGTTTTAATGTCACTAGAAGAGGGAAATCAGTTGGTAGATCAGCAGACTCTAAATTAATAAGTTCTTCAAACTCTAGTAGCTGCTTGTAATCCTCAATACCTTCCAATTGTTCAGAGTAACGTTGAAATCTTGGTTGATAAAAAACAATAGCATCCGAGAGTGGGTAGGTAATTTGCTCACCTATCGCTAATTTTTTCTGATAAAAGGTCAGTGCATCAATTGCAGATTCTCTTTTGAGTAAATTTGCGAAAAGGAGTTCAGCTTTTTGATTGCTGGTAAATATCGCTTTACCAACATTTAAGAGTGCTTTTTGCGCAATTACGTCATCTTCTTCTACTGCTTTGTCTAACGCTATTTTAAAATTATCAAAATGTAAGGAAGAGGGCTCGTACACGTAGGTATTATCAACTTCTTTTAAGTCTTGAATTAGCTGCGGGATATTATTATTGTCACTTTCGTTATAACGAGACTGTTCTAACAATAAATTAATTCTCGATGTGATATCAAAAATTATTGACTGACGCTCTCTTAGGATGCTCTCTAACTGCACTGAAAGTTTTTCTGAGTCAGGGTAGTAGTCGAGAGCTTTAGAGTAGATTGAAATTGTTTTATCAAAATCTTTAAATTTATTTGAATTATTATTATTAAAGTTATTAGCTCTTTTATCAAAACTGCCTAATATGCTCGTTTGATTTACTCTTAATAGGCCCTGCTTTAATACTTCGTACTGCGGAGGAATTTCAGCTAACTTATCTAAAATATGAGGCCCATTCCAAGACATCCAGGTTTCTACTTGTTGATTAATTGCGTTCGCATTATCAAGTTTTGCCTCTAGTTGCTTCACTTGCACAGTGTTAGCTAATTGATATTGAATAGCTACAATAACTAAAATAACGGATGCAGCGACTAAACCGATCGCTGGCTTTAAATTAGACTTAAGTTTTTTAGAAATAGGTAATAAAGAGCTTTGTCGTTGTGACGTTTCTAACGATAGTGCATTATTTATACTTTGCCATAACCAAAGTGGACAATTGCTTGGACGTTTAGCAGTGGTACTCTTTGGTAGTTTATCGGCTGCAACTCGATTAAATGGATGTTTACTACTTAATAGTTCAAACGCAATACATGCGTATGAAAATACGTCATCTTTAACGGTAGCACTGGCACCATTTAGTTGTTCAGGACTTGCGTAGGTCGGTGTATAACCGCCAATATCGCCCAACTCAACATTACTTCTAACGGCATACGCATCTTCAATGTTTTTATGCTTTGCGATACCAAAGTCGAGTACTTTTAAGTCCCCATTACTGTCAAATATGATATTGGATGGTTTGAGGTCATTATGAATCACCCCTCTTGAATGCGCATATATAAGAGCATCAGCAAGCTGTTCTAAAATCACTTTCGCTTTTTTAAATGCCATGCCTGAGGGCTTGTTGCGTTTAATTATTTGTTCTAAAGTTTCTCCCTCAACAAGTTCCATTGTGACGTAATATAAATCACCATCGGAATCTGCTGAAAACACTTTAACGATGTTAGGGTGGGAGAGCTGTTGTGTTTTTGCTGTTTCGTCTTTTAGAAGAGTAATTGCTTCTTCTGAGTATGAAAACTCTTCTTGCAACACTTTTAAAGCAACAAATGCTTCAGCACGATTTACATTTTCTAAGAAGGTATCACGCGCTCTGTAAATGTAGCACATGCCGCCTTGTCCAATTAGTTCTTCAACCAGGTAGCGATCGGAAATCTTTTTTCCGATGAGGTTAATCTTATTTTTAGCAGAGGTTCTTTTTTGATTAGAATCAAGTGATGCAATTTGAGTTTTGTCACTCGGGTTGTTAATACCGCTCATTATAAATCCTTTTATTGTGTTTATTTAAATAATTACAAAGGTAAGCTTTATACTTATTATCAATTTCCCTCTGATATTGTCGTACATTTTTACAAAAAATCTCGACTATAGCAATGTTTCAATTATTGAATATTTATATCTAAATTTTGAAACAGCTAATTTATACGCTATCGGGAATATTTAACAAATGTAACTTTATAAAAATATAAAAACAAACCCACTTTTGAGCACATACTTAAGTAAAAAAGAAGAGTTTAGGGCGTCAATGAATGAGATTAAGTAATCAAGATAAATCAATTGAGGTTTTACTTTTTCATTTTATAGAGAACGGATTTTGGCCGAAATGTAAAAATATTAACGGCCACAATTGTTCAGTATTTCGATTAAGTTAATATTTATTTTTACAGTATTTTATGGCTCAACAAAAGTCAGTCTATATTTATATATTAATTTCAATGTTGACAATAGTTTCTCTTCTACTTTATCCTACCGACAATAAAGATTTAAGGGACTGACTTATCAAATGGAACTGATACTAAACATAACTAGTTATCATAGACTCTCACCTGAAATTGAAGCATCTAAGACTGTAGTAGATAAACTTATCTTTGGTCGCTCTGAGGCTTGTGATTGGCACCTGCCCGATCCTGAAAAAATAATATCAAGTAAACACGGACAAATCGTAAAAGAAGGTGATTCTTTTTATATTTACGATAATTCAACGAATGGCACCTTTATAAACTTTGCTGTAACCCCACTTGGTCAAGGAAATAGGCAGGTTCTTGCTGACAGTGACGTATTAACTATTGGCGACTTTCAAATTGATGTTAAGTTGGTTGATGATCGCGTTTCACCAGTGAGTAATACCGATTTTTCGGCCAGTCAAAACAGTGATAATAATTACCGTGCGGATAGTAAAGATTCATTTTCACAATCGCATCAGTTTTTAGACGAATCTATTTTAGATGAATCAATGCCTGGAGTTTCTATGGTGCAAGAGCCCTTTTTGAACTCAGGTAACCAGATCCCAGAAGATTGGGATGATTTATCACGCCTGATGAACCCAGAACACTCCGATGCATCAAAACATGACTCTGCGAATGTTCAAGAGTTAAAAACGAATTCTCCACTAGTACAATCGGAAAGTCGAAAAATAGCCCCTAAAGAACAAACTGTCGAGACTGCATCACCAAAAATAGCTGCAAAAAACAGTACTGCGTTATCTGATGCATTTTTAAAAGGTTTAAATATAAAGCCTGAAGTACAAAATTTGTTAAATACAGAAAAGCATTGGTTTGAAATGGGGCAAGGCCTTAATTTATTACTCAATGGCCTTATGGACTCTTTACGTCAAAGAGCGCATGTAAAAAGTCAATTGAGGTTAAATCATACAATGTTTCAAACTGAACAAAACAACCCTTTAAAATTTTCTGCTAATATAGATGACGTTATTCAGAATTTATTCATAAGGAATAGTGCAAGCTTCCTTTCGTCTAAGGAGTCGATAAATGAAAGCTTTATTGACTCTCGCAGGCACGAACATGCGTTATTAGCCGGTGCAGATGGTGTACTTAAAGGGATATTAGACCAAGTTTCTCCCCAACAGATAAGTCAGCAAGCAAATGATAATTCTAATGTATTAAAAATTATCCCTGGGCAAATTGAATCTAAATGCTGGAAGTTATATCAGAGTTTACATGATGATTTGTCACAAGACGTTAGTTCCAAAGGGGCAATGGCTATGTCAGATGATTTTTTAAAGGCATACAACGATAGACTTAAAGAAACGCTTTAGAAAGGAAATTAAACAATGTATAAAATTAAGCTCTACTTAATGAGTTTTAGTTTACTATTTTTAGTACTAGGATGTTCTACCGTTAATAAACTTGTTCCGCCTTCAACAGATCTGATTATTAATGTATCTAAGAATGTTAATCCTGATACGTCGGATAGACCTTCACCTGTAGTTATGAAAATATTTGAACTTAGTTCTCGAACTATTTTTGATACACAAGATTTTTTTAGCCTTTACGATACGCCTGAAAAATTATTAGGGCCTGATCTGTTAAAAAAAGACGAGCTTGAATTACAGCCAAATACAGTACAAAAATATAAAATGAGTCTCAATCGAAACACTCGCTATGTGGGGGTTGTGGTTGCTTATAGAAACATTGATCAGGCAAGATGGAGAGCTGTAATTGAAGTTGATCCTACCGGTTATGATGATATAAATGTCAATGTAGAAGCTATTGCTACATACATGAGAGAGAAATAAAAAAAGGATTTGTAAAATGGGTGATAACACTCGTGTTGCTTGGACTGAAGGGATGTTTTTAAGGCCGCAACACTTCCAGCAATCAGATAAACATATTGCGAATGTAATCCAACAAGTGTGCAGTGGTAACCTTGCAGATCCTTGGGGAATACTTGAGGTAGCAATTGATACTGAACTGCTAAAATCGGGTCAATTTGCGATTGAATCACTGTCGGCAATTACCCCAGATTTACTACCGATAGATATGCCTCAGTCAACTTCTTTGCCTGAGCCATTAGTGGTCGGCAAAGATATATATGACGAGATAGTTTATCTTGCAATACCGGCATTGAAAAATAGCGGCATAAACTTATCTGCCCCAGAAGAAAATATTGTAACTCGTTATAAATTGAATGATTTATCAGTGAGTGATGATTTAGTGGGGGCGCAATCTCAAGAAGTTATTCAAGTCGCTAAAATATATAGTAAGTTAGTACTTTCCTCTGATGATCACTCTGGTTATATATTGCTGCCTTTAGCAAGAATTCTAGATGTTAGTAGTGAAGGGCAAATAAAGCTAGATAATAAGTATATACCGGCATCTTTAAAAGTAGGGCAATGCAAGCCTCTTTTGGGTCTTGTTCGCGAAATTGGTTCAATGATCAAACAGCGCTCAGAAAGCATCGCCGTTAGATTGTGTCAAGGATATGCAGGAAGTACATCAGTTGCCGACTTTATTATGCTGCAAACATTGAATAAGTATGATGCAGTATTTGACAACTTATTATCAGTCAATAATATCCATCCAAATATCTTGTATATTAGGTTGATTGAGCTTGCCGGAGAGCTGTCGACGTTTAGTACTGTTAATAAACGAGTTCCTAAGCTCCCTAAATACGATCATAAAAACTTGGGTCAAGTGTTTAGCGAAGTCGTTAACTTCTTATATCAGTCGTTGAGTCATGTTATTGAGCAAACAGCAACTGAAATCAAGTTAGAACAAAGCAAATTTGGAATTTCATTTGGTGCATTAAACGATAAGTCGGTGCTAAATTCAGCTCAATTTATTCTAGCAATAAAAGCAAGTGTCCCGCATGAAGAGTTACGTAAAATACTGCCATCACAGATAAAAATAGGCAGTGTAGAAACTATACGTGATCTTGTTAATAACCAAATACCAGGAATAACAATCAGTAGTTTACCTACAGCCCCAAGACAAATCCCATATCATGCAGGTTTCCATTATTTTGAATTAAATAAACAGGGAGAGCATTGGGATAAGTTGCGCTCTAGTGGCGGAATTGCCATTCATTTATCAGGTAGCTACCCAGAACTACAATTAAGCCTTTGGGCAATTAGAACTTAATTTTAAAGGAAGAGTTTCAATGGACGAAACCATTATCAAACCACGCCCTGGTAGATTAGGACGTGATACCTCTAGTAAAGCAAATACTGACAGTGATGCTGATAAAACGGTGATGTCTGTCGAATCGCCATCGACAAAGCTACCAAGTAGCGTCAAAGTGTCTATCTTTAAAAACCCTCTTTTAGAAGCTGCAACTGACTGTTTTTCAATAGTCATATCTATTAGTCAATCAGCCGAAATGACAAATTTAGCAGCTTTAAAACATCGTTGTGTTGAAGCCATAAAGCGGTTTGAAGTTGAAGTTCGCAACCAAAATTTATCTAAAGATATCATCAACAATGCGCGCTACTGCCTATGTGCTATTCTCGATGAATCGGTATTAAATTCAAAATGGAGCTCAATGGAATGGGCAGATGAAAGCTTATTATCTACATTCCATAAAGAAACATTTGGTGGTGAATATTTTTATACATTACTCGATGACGCGCTGTTACAACCTGAAAAAAACAAGCAATTTTTAGAGTTACAGTATCATTGTTTAAACCTTGGTTTTAAGGGCAAATATAGATTAGATACTGTTGGTGATAATAAAGTTGAAGAATACCGCTCTCAGATGTACCACCTTTTAAATCAATTAGATGGGCCAATCAATAACAAGTTATCACCTAATTGGAAGGAGCGAGTTGCTGCAGGTGTTGAACTTAGAAATCAAGTACCGCTTTGGGTGATTTTTTCTGTTTTAGGGCTCGTGTTACTTGCCGTTTATTTATTTATCAATATGAAACTCAATGATGATGTTTTTGCTATCAATGAAAAACTTGCCGTTATTCATCCACTCGCAAATGAGCTAACTGTCGATAAAAAAGACCAGCAACTATTAGTTTTAGAGCAGCTACTACAAACCGAAATACAGAGGGGGATTGTGGTTGTTAAAAAAAGTAATGATCGGATCAGAATTTCCATCAAAAGTGAAAGTTTGTTTAATCAAGGTAATTCACAGTTACTGCCTTCTTTTCAGCCTATTCTTGAGAAACTTGCACTTAGTTTAGAGGGAACAAAAGGCAGAATATTAATTACGGGTCACACAGACGACACGCCTATTAGTACCGACAGATACCCCTCAAATTGGCACCTTTCTTTAGCTAGAGCAACACAAGTTGCTAATTCTATGGCTAAAAGTACTAACCTTAGTGGCCGTTTATGGCCTGAAGGTAAAGGGGCCGCAGAGCCAATCGCCAGCAATTCAGATTCAGCTTCTAGGTCATTGAACCGACGAATTGAAATCGATCTATTATTTTAATGAGGCTGATATGAGTTTCTCGCAAAAATTTAAAAAAATGACATACGCTCTTACATCTCGTACCGCGATGCTAATTATAGGTTTCCTAGCTTTATCATTATTGATTTGGTTTGGTGGTCCTTTAATTGCAGTGGCAGATTACGTCCCTTTAGCAAGTATTGCTGCAAGGTTGCTAACAATATTACTTATATTGTTGCTCTTTTCTGTGACGAAAATTTATCGTCTTGTGCAGCAAAATAAAAGAGATGAAAAAATGGCTGATGAGTTAATCGATAGCGATGACTCAGGCGGCAGTGAAGTAAACGAAGAAATCACGACTCTAAAAACAAGAATGAATGAAGCTATCGACTTGTTAAAAGATGTTAAGTTGTTCAAAGGTAAAAATATTTACCAGTTGCCGTGGTACATAATGATCGGCCCTCCTGGCGCGGGTAAAACAACCGTTATTAATAATTCAGGATTGGATTATCCATTAAAAGATAAACTGGGCGTTGATTTAGTTCATGGCATCGGTGGTACACGAAATTGTGATTGGTGGTTTACTAATAAAGCGGTATTGATCGATACCGCCGGTAGGTATACAACTCAAAATAGTCATGCAAAACATGACTCACGAGCATGGGAAGGGTTTTTAGGTCTATTGCGAAAGTATCGTCCACTTAGGCCAATTAATGGTGTGATGATCAGCATGGGTATATCTGAGTTGATGAGTCAGACTAAAACTGAGCGTAACTTGCATGCACGTGCAATAAAGCAACGGCTACAAGAGCTTCAAAATCAGCTTGGGATGACATTTCCTGTCTATGTTATTTTTTCTAAGGTTGATTTAATTGAAGGATTCAGAGAATTTTTTGGCGAATTAACGGAAGAAGAATGTGAACAAGTATGGGGAGTTACCTTTGAGCTTGATCTTGCTAAAGACACCCAGGTAGAAGCGTTTAATAAAGAATTTCATACTTTAATTTCTAAATTAACAGAAATGCTTAATCGCAGATTGATAAATGAAAGAAACGAAGCGATTAGAGCTAAAATATTCGAATTCCCTAGGCAGCTAAGAGTACTTCAAGGTGTCGCTGATGGCTTTTTAAAAGAAATATTTACACCTAATGCATATGAAGAGCTGCCCATGTTTAGGGGCGTTTACTTAACGAGCGCAACTCAAGAAGGAACGCCTTCTAGCTTTTTGAATGATGTTAACTCAGGTAAAACAGATTATATAAATCAATCAAAAAGCTTTTTTATAAAAAATGTTTTAGAAAGCGTGATTTTTCCAGAGCAAAATTTAGCAAGTACAAATAAACATCACGACAAACAAAATAAATGGCTACGCGTTGCTAGTATCTCATTAGCTGTTATTGCGCTATTTGGCTTTTCAATTTCTTGGTACTTTAGTTTTGCATGGAATAGTAATTTAATTGCAGAAACTGAAGAGGCTATTTCGACATATCAAGAGCTTGATTCAGCGTCATTTGATCGAAATAACTTAGTGGTTTTAAATGATAGGTTAAACGCGCTGAGAAATTTACCAGCAAGTGCGCCATTTTTAATGGACTCGGAAGAGTCACCATCATTTGGTTTTAATAAATTAAATGAAATTAAAGCATCTTCTGTTAATGCTTACGATCGCTCTTTACAAACTTATTTAGAACCATTTATCAGCAATACCCTTATAAAAGAAATGGCAGCCCATCCAGAGCACCTTAGTTATTTATATGAGACTTTGAAGTGTTATTTAATGCTATTTCAACCAGAGTATTTTGAAAGTGAAGACATTACAGCATGGTTTGATGCTTACTTAGAAAGAAACCTTCCGGGTGATAAGAGTATTCAAATTAGAGATGAATTAATGGGTCATATTTCAGCTTTGTTGAACAAAGGTATTAATCAAACTGATGTTGATAACCAAGCTGTACGTACTGCACGCGCTGAATTAACTAAGTTGCCTATAGCAGAAAGAGCGTATCAACGTCTGCAAGCTGACTTCCTTAATAGTAGTATTCCGCCATTTAGATTAACCGATATTATTAGTTTTGAAAGTGCGCAAAAATTTACGTTTCGTAATAATGGTGAGCTAACTAGAAATATCCCTGGGTTGTACACATTTAATGGATTTCACGGTATTTTTAACGTTGAAAAAAGTAAAATGTTAGGTAATTTAATGGCCAGTAGTTGGGTATATGGTGAAGAAGCATCAGGCACTTACGATATTTCAAAAGATGAAATAGAAAAGAAATTAGAGCAGCGTTATTTTCAAGACTATATTCATTATTGGCAGTCGTTCTTAGATGACTTAAGTCTTAATCAATATAGCTCACCGGCAGAGGGCGTTAATATTACGGATGTATTAGCGGGTTCAGAAGCGCCAATTAAAAATATTATTATTGCAGTTCAAAAGAATGTTCAGCTGACAAAACTACCGGTATCGGAAAATCAAAAAGCAGCAGGTAAACTGGCTGCTAATGCTGCTGAAATTGCAATGCAAACGAAAGCAAATAGGATCAAGCGATTTTTACCTGACGAAGCGCCTAAGTTCGACATAAAGTTGCCAGGTTACCAAGTCGAAGAAGCATTTGAAGATGTGATAAACATTGATTCTCAACAGCTCGATAATATTCAGAAAAATCTGCGAGAGCTTAATATTTATTTAACCAAGCTCGATCGAGGCGATCAGCTTAAGTATTCAATAAAAGATCAAATTAGTGGTAAGAGTAAACCAAGCTTTATACGTCAATTAGAGTTTCAAAGTCGAGATTTACCTTATCCATTCAATAGCTGGTTATTAGATATAAGCAGAGACACTAGTAATATCACCAAAAATAGTGCAAACAGGCACCTGAACGAAATTTGGAAAAGCAAAGTTTTAAGAGAATACAATGCTGCGATTGTGGGAAGGTACCCTTTCTCTCCACAGGCAGATAAAGAAGTAAATATGAAAGACTTTGCTCGCTTTTTTGGACCAGGTGGAACCATTGATAGCTTTTTCAATAGCTATGTTGCGCCTAGCGTTGATATAAGCTCAAGTCCATGGAAGTTTGAAAAAGACATTGGTATTAGCAGTGAAACATTAAAAATGTTTGAACATGCTTATCAAATCCAAACCGCTTTTTTTGATGGTGGAAGTAATACCCCTCGAATAGAGTTTGGTTTACGAACATTTAAACTGGATAAAACAGTGTCTAGCCTTATGATAGAAATTGATGGACAGTCAATGACTTACCGACATGGTCCATTAAAAGTAACAAATTTCATTTGGCCTGGAGCATCTGGTCAAAGTAAAACAAGAGTGGTGTTTACGCCTCCAAATGGTGGCCGCTCAATTAACACAACTTACCAGGGTGAATGGTCACTTTATAGAATGCTTGATGAGCTTAGCGAAAAAAGAAGCCAAACTCGTAACGATCTAGAGCTGCACTTTTCAATTATGGGAAATAATGCAAAAGTCGAATTGTTGCCTAAATCAATCAGACATCCATTTTGGAATACAAGCGTAGAGAAGTTTTCATGTCCGACACGATTATAAATATAGGTTATCTTGGTAAAGTTCCCTCTTTAGGCGACTTTGTTCAAGATAACGTTTCTAAGGCATTTTCTGAGCATTGGGAGCAATGGTTACAAGCAGCCATTGCTGTTAGTAAGGAGCAGCTAGGAGAAGCATGGCAGGATAATTACTTGGTAGCGCCTGTCTGGCACTTTGCCTTGAGCCCTAATATAGTTGGCGACAACGGGGTTATGGGAACCATAATACCGAGTATGGATGCGGTTGGAAGGCATTATCCTTTTACTCTATTGAGTGAGACGCAAAGTGACCCTATTGCTATATTAAACTCAGGTGTGTTTTCTTTAGAGTATGAAGATGTGGTTTTAAAAGTATTGGAGGGCTCGGTTGATCTTTTTTCGTGGAGAAAAGAGGTAACCCAAACGCTTAATATAATGACGGCTGAAAAAAAGCAGGTCAGCTATTCTCATTCACCCGATAAAAACAAAGCGGGTGAGGCGTTTGAATTTTCAGGTACTGAGCTGTCAGATAATGTTTTAGAAGATGCAATGCATGCCATATTACATAAGAAACATGGTGATTATAGCGTTTGGTGGACACATGGTTCATTTAACATCAAACCAATGGTGCTTATTACATCTGCACTACCTCCTGTAAATCAAGTTGCAGCCATGTTAGATGGTAGGTGGAAACATTGGGAATGGAATTATACGCAGGTAAAAAATAGTGATTAGTAAATTTTGTACAAGTTATGCCATTACCCACCGAGGTGTTGTTAGGCAACTAAATGAAGATGCCCATGTAGAAATTAATAGTCATAACCTGTGGGTTGTTGCTGATGGCATGGGAGGCCATGAAGCCGGTGAAGTCGCAAGCCAGTTAGTTGTTGATGTTATTAGGACAAAAGTTCAAGAGCTTGAATTAGATGTTTTAAGTATTTCTCATATTGTGGGGGCGATTGAAGAAGCAAATAGACAGCTCAGTGAATACAGTGCTTCTTATCTAGATAATAAAACGGCGGGCAGTACGGTTACTGCGTTATTTTTAAAAGATGGGAACTACCATATTTTATGGGCTGGTGATAGCCGAGCCTACTTATTACGTGATGGTGAGCTTCAGCAGATATCAAGAGATCATAGCCAAGTAAATGACTTGATTGATGAAGGGGTTATTTCTGTTGAAGAAGCGAAAAATCATCCTCTATCTAATGTAATAACACGCGCAGTTGGTGTTATGGAAAATGTAAAAGTGGATGTTATTAAAGATAAAATAAGAACCGGTGATATATTTTTACTTTGTTCTGATGGGCTAACTGGGGAATTATCTGATGACGATATATGCATGTCTTTAGAACCAAATAGTATTATTGATTCGGGTATGGCATTAATGCACTCTTCTTTAGTTCGAGGTGCAAGAGATAATGTGACATGTATTTTAATTAAATATGATGAAACAAAAGATAATCAAGATATTAATGCTATTAATAATATGGATGAGGCGACGATTCCTTTATTTACTAAATAACATATTGATTATTTTAAATAAGATTGTTTTAAATTATTTAAATAATGTTATTTGAAAGTATACTAAAAATTGATTGTTTATATATTGGCAATAATGAACTTTTAAACACAATTGTAACTAAGCTTGTATTTTAATATAAAGAATGTAATATAAAATCCGCTCCGCTTTATTGGAGTTTTATGGATAATTATTAGGACAATGGAATGTTTTTATTAGATGAATATATCTCCCCTATTTCAGACACTGAGATTGCAGGTATTGATCCCCGCTCAGATGTCTCTCCTACGTCTACATATTATGCTTTAAAAGATTTGAGAAATCAGCTCAGAGCGGCTGAAAGAAATGCATTGGTTGATGAGCAAGGTATCTCCTCTTTGTCGCGAGACTGGTTACCTCTCCTTGAGCAATGTAGCAAAGCAATAAAAACCGAAAGCAAAGATATTGAATATTTGGCATGGCTAATTGAAGCAATGTGTCGTATTTACGGCTTTAAAGGCTTGGCGTTTGGCTTTAAAGTTGCTCATAACCTAATTGAAAATCACTTTGACGATTTATACCCTACACTCGACTCAGATGATGAAATTTGGGATAAAGTATCAGCACTAGTGGGGTTAAATGGCTCTGCGGGTGAAGGTACGTTGATCATACCAATAAAGAGTATTTACTTAACTGATAGTGTAAGTATGAATTCTTATTCTTTTTGGGAATATCAACAAGGATATGATGTTTCTCGTTTGAGTGATGATAAAAGAGAGAAAAAATTACTCAAGGTGCAGTTGACTTCGAATTAATAGAAAAAGTGCGGCAGAAACCAGTACTGATTTTTTTGTCTCTCTAAAGTTAGATATTGAAGAAGCGATTGAGCAATTTTCCACGCTTAGTGAAGTAATGGACAGAGTGACAGGTCAACCACAGCCGACTTCTAATATAAAGCAGGCACTTGAAGTGAGTTTGGCGGCACTAAAACACGTTGCTGCAGATAAGCTTGAAGCGGCAGAACAAGCGCTAGCTGAAAAGAATGCTAGTGAAAATGTTGAGCTAGAAACTGAGAACGATGCGGGAGTCGAGGGCGTAGTTGAAAAAGCGAATAGCAATGAGATTAACTCTAGAGAAAATGCAATAAGTAAACTAAAAGAAATAGCCACATTCTTTAGAAAAACAGAGCCTCACTCGCCGATGTCGTACACGATAGAACAAGTAATTCGATGGAGCGAATTATCGCTACCTGAGTTATTAAATGAACTAATTACAGATAGTGATGCTAGGACTGGGTACTTTAAGTTGTCTGGCATTAAAATCAGCGAAACTGAAACATAAGTAAAAGGAGTTCTCAATGAGTATCCATGATAAATTAAAACGAGTTCGTAAGCCTAGAGTACATATCACTTATGATGTGGAAACTGAAGGCGCAGCGGTTAAAAAAGAATTACCATTTGTTGTTGGTGTGATGGGGGACTTTTCAGGAGATAATGCTGATGCCTTAAAGCCACTTAAAGACAGACGATTTATACAAATAGATCGCGACAACTTTAATGATGTTTTAAAGCGTATGAGTCCTTCTCTGAATTTATTAGTCGACAATACATTAAATGATGAAGGTTCTCAGTTTGAAGTTAAGCTTAACTTTAAATCGATTGATGACTTTGAGCCAGCAGCTGTTGTAAATCAGGTTGAACCATTACGTAAATTAATGGAAACACGTAATAAACTACGCGACCTAATGACTAAAATTGACCGCTCAGAAGAACTTGAAAATGTATTAGAAGAAGTACTTAGTAATACCGCAAGTTTAGACTCTATCGCTAAAGAGCTTAAATTAGAGGAGACTGAAAAATGAGTACAGAGCAACTAAGTACAGAATTAGAGTCAACGACTGAAGTGAGTTCATCTTTACTTGAACAAGCTATTGGTGCAACTAAGCAAACAGATGCGAGTCGCGCAGAAGAGTTACTTAAAACACTGACTGAAGAAGCCTTGAAAGGGACAGTCCAGTGGAATAAAAACATGACTGTGACGTTTAATGAAGCAATTCAATTAATCGATCAAAAAATATCAAAGCAGCTAAGTGTTGTTATGCACAGTGATGAATTTCAAAAGCTTGAAGGTTCATGGCGTGGATTACATCACCTAGTGATGAACTCAGAAACAAGTGGCACACTTAAAATCCGTGTTTTAAATATGAAGAAAAAAGAGCTTCATAAAGATTTAAGTAAAGCGGTTGAATTTGATCAAAGCCAGACGTTTAAGAAAATATACGAAGCTGAATTTGGCACACCAGGTGGTGAACCTTACGGCACAATCGTTGGCGATTTCGAATTTACTAATCATCCTGAAGATGTTGAAGCACTTAGTTTAATGTCTAATGTTGCAGCTGCAGGCTTCTGTCCATTTATTGCGGCATCGTCGCCATCATTATTTGGTTTCGATAACTGGGAAGAATTGACAAAACCTCGCGATTTAGAAAAAGTCTTTGAATCATTAGAGTATACAAAATGGCGCTCATTTAGAGACAGTGACGATTCACGTTTTGTATCTTTAACAATGCCTCGTTTCTTATCTCGTCTGCCGTACGGTGCTGCTTCGAAGCCAGTGGAAGAGTTTAACTACGAAGAGTTTGAAGTTGAGCCTAAAGATGGTCGTTCGGTCAGTACTGAAAATAAAGACTATTGCTGGAGCAACGCAGCGTACGCTATGGCAACAAATATGACAAAAGCTTTTGCTCAATACGGCTTTTGTACTGCTATTCGTGGTGCTGAAGGTGGCGGTAAAGTAGAAGGCCTACCAACACATATTTTCACTAGTGATGACGGCGACCCAGATCTAAAATGTCCGACTGAAATTGGTATAACAGATCGTCGCGAAGCAGAGCTAAGCAAATTAGGATTTTTACCACTTTGTCATTATAAAAATACTGATTACGCTGTGTTTTTTGGTGGCCAAAGTTGTCAAAAACCACAAATTTACTCTACACCAGATGCGACTGCTAATGCTGCAATTTCAGCTCGATTACCATACTTAATGGCGACGTCTCGTTTTGCGCATTACTTAAAAGTGATGGCTCGTGACAAAATTGGTAGCTTTATGGAAGCAGAAGACGTTGAATCTTGGTTAAATCGTTGGATACTATCTTACGTTAATGCGACAGAGGGCGGTGGTCAAGATATTAGAGCACGTTACCCTTTAGCTGATGCAAAAGTATCGGTTAAAGAAATTCCAGGTCAACCTGGTGCTTACAATGCTGTTGCCTGGTTAAAACCTTGGTTACAAATGGAAGAGCTTACTTCTTCTTTACGCCTTGTAGCTAAAATTCCTGAGATTGGTTAACTAACCTCTCTCTAGCGTTAAGGATAATGCATTAGAATGAATCACGAAGAGTTTTCATTTATAAATCAAGACTTCACTTTTCAACAAAAGTCGCAGTCTCGAATAAGTGATAATGAAGCTTTGCTTGATAGGTTTTTAAACGAAAAAAACCTAGATAAAGCATTATTATTATGGCTTGAAGGCTCTTCTGATTCACCTATTTCATGGAATAAGGAGTCTTTAGGTCCCTATCTACAACGTATTATAGTTGAGCTTGATCAGCTGATATCTAAACAACTAAATATAATTATTCATGACAAACGCTTTCAAAAATTAGAAGCTAGCTGGCGTAATATGTGGTGGCTTTTATTGCAGAGCGAGCAATACGATAAAGAAAATAAAGTAAAAGTAAAAGTATTAAACTGTAATTGGATGACCTTATCTAAGGATGTAAATAAAGCGATTGATTTTGATCAAAGCATGTTTTTCCAATTATTATATCAAAGCGAGTTTGATAGTGCCGGGGGAGAACCTTTTGGGGTTGTTATTGGCGATTACGAAATAACAAATACCTTTTCTGAAGGAACGACTTACAACGATATTGATACAATAAAAGAGATATCAAGAACGGCGGCTGCCGCTTTTTCTCCTTTCATCTGTTCCGCTTCACCCAATTTATTTGGCGCTGATAGTTTTTCTGACTTAGGTTATTACTCCGATCTTTTTAATCATTTTGAACAGCCTGAATATGCAAAGTGGCAGAGCTTTAGAAAGATGGAAGAGTCGCGATTTATCGGCTTTACATTACCGCATGTCCTCGTTAGGCCACCTTATAGTAATGACGGAAAACGCCATCAAGATTTTTATTTTAAAGAGCAAATTGTTGACCCTGAAACAGATATGCTTTGGGGAAATGCTTCTTTCCAGTTCGTATCAACAATAATAAGAGCTTACTGTGAGAGTGGCTGGTTTGGTCATATTCGTGGCATTGAACCAGGGAAAGTTTCAAAAGGGTTAGTGACAGGGCTAGCACGAGACAACTTTGCTAATGATACATATCAAAAAGAGGCTAAACCGCCTTTGGATTTATTGGTAACAAGTAAGTTTGAGAAACAATTTTCTGAGCTTGGTTTTATTCCTGCTTCATCGGTTACAAATACAGAACACATTGTTTTTTATAGTAATGCGTCTGTTCAAAAAGCAAAAAATTATGACTCAAGTGCTGCAAATATAAATGCGCGTTTATCTTCAATGCTGCAGTATATATTGTGTGTTTCTCGTTTTGCGCACTATTTAAAATTATTAGCACGTGATCGCGTAGGCTCATACAGTACTGCGCAAGCATGTGAAAGAGATTTACAGGCTTGGGTAAATAACTATACCACAGCATCAGATTCAGCTTCTGAGCAAATCAGAAGCAAATACCCATTAAGTAATGCAAAGATAAAAGTTAGTGAAAATAAGGCTAATCCAGGGCATTACTTTTCTGTTTTGCAATTACAACCACACTTTCAATTAGATCAAATGGTTTCTAGCATTAAATTAATAACTGAGCTTAGTCCTCACCATAAAATAAAGGAATAGTAATGAAAAAAATACATAGCTTAATTCGTGAGGGGAAACTCACTGATGCATTGTCATGCTGCGCAACTGAGTTGCAAGATGAACCTTTAAACTTTGATATTAGAAGTATTTACGCAGAGCTACTTTGTATTAATGGTGAACTTGAAAAAGCAGATAAACAATTAGATTTTATGGTTCAAAAGAACCCAGAATTTGCCGTTGGTGCGGTCAACCTTCGTCACTTAATTCGTGCGCAGCAGTCGAGAGTTGATTTTTATCAAGGCAATGGAATTCCTAAACTGTTTCATGATGCAGATGAACTCGACACTTTATTTTTAAAAATGCATGTTGCTTTACTCGAAAATGAAGTTAATGAAGCCGCTGAGTTAGCCCTAAAAATGGAAGCGCTTAGAGCTACAATATCACAAGATGATTCAACTGGAATTCGAGATCTTGATGATACCTTGGGCCCATATTTAGAAGTGTTAGGTACAAATGGCGAGTTTTATTTAGCCAATTTTAATGAAATAGAAACATTAAGAGTACAGCCTAACGAATCACTACTTGAAAGTATTTGGTTACGAGTGGAAATAACAATTAAAGATGGCCCATCAGGTACAGCTCATTTACCGCTTGTTTATGCAAATTCAAACAGCGACATTGAAAAGTTAGGGCAAGTGTCTGATTGGGAAGAACTTAAAGACGAGTTTATTATCGGTAAAGGAATGAAAATGCTATTTGTTAATGACGAGGCAATCACTATTCCTAACTTAAAAATAAACGCACTCGAAACAGCCTAATTTATATTTGAATAATCATGATTGAACATAAGCAACAGCTTCAAGCATCAATTATCGATAAACTTATCGATGATGAGCCCGACTTTCAAGATGCACCTTCTCGCACCGAAGGAATAACGATTAGTGAACTCAGAAAAAATGTGCGAAGAGACATAGAAGCGTTGCTTAATGCGCGAATTCAATGGCATACATGGCCATCACAATATGATGAATTAACAACATCTTGCTTATCATATGGGCTTCCTGACTTTTCGAGTATGTCAGTAAGCTCTCATGAAGGACGAACATTATTGTGTGAGACGGTCAGAGATACGATTTTAAAATTTGAACCACGATTTCTTGAGGTTGAGGTGTTTACTGATGAAGAAGTGCCAATTAATAGAGTACTCAATTTGCGAATAAATGCGCTTTTGTATGCTGATCCCGAGCCTGAATTCATTAGTTTTGATTCTGAAGTTGAGCCAGTTAACTTAGGCATGAAAATTATTGAGGCATCTTTATGAACGATGAATTATTAAAGTATTATAATCGTGAATTAGCATTTGTGCGCCATTTAGGTAAAGACTTTGCTGATAAATATCCTAAGGTTGCGGGGCGATTAAAGCTTAGTGAAGATCATATTGAAGACCCTCATGTATCGAGACTAATAGAATCCTTTGCTTTTTTAACCGCCAATATTAGACAAAAGTTAGACGATAGTTTCCCTGAACTAACGGATGCCTTACTGGGTCAGATGCTGCCAGATTATCAAGCACCAATACCATCAATGTCGATAGTTAAGTTAGAAGCCGAAAACCTATCTACCACGGGTATTGTGATACCTAGAGCGAGTGAAGTAGAAACAAATGTTGAATCTATGAAGCAATGTAAGTTTCAAACCTGTTATGAAACTTACTTATGGCCTGTAGAAATAACAAGCGCTCAGTTTGACAACAGCCCATTTGTTGCGCCTAAACCGAGGTGGCATGAAAAAGCAAAATCAATATTTAAACTTGAGTTAACTGGTGAATACAAAGGTGTGTCGCTGGCAGAAACAGGACTTGAGAGACTACGTATATTCATCAATGGTCAATGGCACCATACGTTAAAAGTGTATGAATTACTTTTTAAGCATTGTATTGGAGTTGCGATTGATAATGGCGAAGAAGGGATTAAGTACGTATCAAAAGATCAACTTAAAGCTGTTGGTTTCGACGCAAACGAAGCCGTTGTTCCTTATTCACAGCGCTCTTCTTCAGGTTATCGTTTATTAGTTGAAAATTTTACTTTCCCAGAGAAGTTTAGATTTTTTGAGTTACAAGGAATTAAGTCGTCACTGCCTAAAAAGTCTAATCAATGTACTTTGTATTTTTACTTAGATACAGAATCAGCTGAACTTGAAAAACAAGTTGATAAAAATATGTTTTTACTTGGTTGTACGCCAATTATTAATCTATTTGAGCAAGAGCTAGAGCCAATACGACCAGAAATAAGTGAATACGAGTATAAATTAACACCCCGCTATATGGACTCAGAAATATCTGAGGTGATTGGCCTTTGTGAAGTAATTGCTTTTGATCATAAAGGGAATAAGCAGATTGTATCCCCTTTTTACGGACAAACGCACCCTAAATACCAGGGGCATGAAGACTTGTTCTGGCACATACGAAGAGAAACTGCATCTTGGGCCGGTGGTTATGTTGAATCAGGAACTGAGACATTTTTATCACTTGTAGATGCGACGTTTGAAAACAGTGCAATGGAATACGGTGAGGGAAATACAGTATTAACTGTTCGTGCAAATTGCAGTAACCGAAATTTACCTGCAAGTATGCCTTTTGGCGATGATGAGCTTGGGCTACTTATGCCTGAACGTGGTGATGTAATTAAAAAAATCCGCTGTTTAATTCCTTTTACGCATGCAGTTAGGCCAATTTTAGCTGACGCAACAAGGTGGCAATTAGTTAATCATTTAACACTAGATGCTTTTAGTGGTGATGATGCATGTGTCAAATTAAAAGAAGTCCTTCGTCTTTATGATTTTAGAGCTTCACCGCAGACAAAAGGCATGATTGACAATATCTACAGAGTATTAGTTACCTCTTCAACTGCACGAGTAGTACAAAGTGGTAGGGTGAGTTTTGCAACGGGGAGTGATATTGAAATTACCTTTGCTAATGATGACTTTTCTGGCAGCGGCATGTTTTTCTTTGCCTCTATTTTAGACCATTTTTTTGCACAATTTGCTGCAATTAACAGCTTTACGCGTGTTAGCCTCAGATTAAAAGAGCAAGAACAAATATATTATCAGTGGCCAGCTAGAGTGGGTGATAGTCCTCTTTTATGATTAAGCATATTATTTCTCAAGCATCGCAAATAGACTTTTATAAAGCCGTTTTCATAATAGAAAACCAGCTTAAAAAGGATGGCTTAGAGCACCGTCACGTAGGCTACGATAGTAACCCAAAGCACGAGCTTATTAAATTTACGGCAACTCAAAAGTTTGGTTACCCAGGTAACGCGATTACAAAATTAGAGGAAACAAGTTTTGAAGATGGCCTCCATAAAGTAAATATGCAGGTATCTTTTATGGGCTTAACAGGTTGCTCAGGTGCGCTACCACAATTTTACAGTGAATTGGTTATGCAACGCCTGAGATATAAAGACACCACTATGCGTGATTTTTACGACATGTTTAATCATCGCCTAATTTCTTTGTATTACAGAGCTTGGAAAAAATATAAACCATCACTGAATCATATAAATAAAGATAAGAATAAAGACCCATACACACAAATTTTAGGTTTGTTAAGTGGAGGTTACAACGAACATCAACTTCATTTTTCTGGTTTATATAGCCGAAAGATAAGAAATGCATCGGATCTAAAAAGCATTCTTACTTCTTATTTAGGGTGTGATGTTGCGATTAAACAAATGATTGGCCAGTGGCATGATCTTAAGCCTCAAGAGCAAACACGCCTAGCTAGTCAGGCACTCTTTGAAGGGCAACATGCACGCTTAGGTGTTGGCACTGTGATTGGTAAGCAAATATGGGATGTTTCATCAAGCATTGAAATTCATATTTCTTCAGATGACCCCTCGAAAGCTAAATCGTTATTACCTAAAGGGTCTTTGTTTGAGCTTAGCAATAAAATTATAAAAGATTATGTCGGAAATTCAGTTCAATTTCGGTTAATTATTGAATCTGATTTTCATGAGTTAGAGGCGGTATCGCTTTCTAAAAATAATTGTCAACTAGGCGCTAATAGTTTTTTAGGCGCCGGTAAAAACACATTTAAAAATAAACCTACTAAGTTATCGTTTAAAGGATAATTAAAATTAAAAGGAATAGTGTATGTCTTCGATGACACTGAATAAGCTCGTTGAAAAATTGAGTCCCGACTGTAGAAAGAGCCTAGAAGCTGCTGTTGCAATTTGTAATAGCCGTAGTCATTTTACTGTTGAATTAGAGCATTGGTTACTTGCTATGATTGAACAAAAATTAGATGACGTTAGGCTTATATTTGGCTCATTCGATATTGATATTGATAGAGTTCAACAAGACTTAAATCAGTCGCTTGAATCATTAAAAACAGGTAGTGAGTCTTCACCTAGTTTATCCGTTCATGTGACTAGCTTATTAAAGCAATCGTGGTTAAGCACAAGTATAGAATTTACAGATAACCAAATTCGCAGTGCTTATGTTCTTTATACACTCACTAAAGACGATACACTTTCGAGCTTAGTGACTCGTTGCAGTAAGTTATTTAATAAAATTGAACCTGGGCAACTCTTGCATGCCTGGCCAGAAATAGTTGCCCAATCAGAAGAGCGAAACCATTCGGTACAAAGTGCAACTGCACAAACAAACTTAAGTTCTAAAACCCCTAGCCTTGACCAGTTTACTGTTGATTTAACGGCGCAAGCACTGGAAGGAAAAATTGATCCTATTTTAGGAAGAGATTTTGAAATTCGTCAAATGGTCGATATTTTAACAAGGCGTAGACAGAATAACCCTATTCTTACCGGTGAGGCCGGTGTTGGTAAAACGGCTGTTGTAGAGGGACTTGCACTTAGAATCGCACAAAAAGATGTACCCGCAGTGTTACAGAATGTGAAAATTCATAGCTTAGACTTAGCTTTGCTTCAAGCTGGGGCTGGTATGAAAGGTGAATTTGAAAATCGCTTAAAATCTTTAATTAATGAAGTGAAAAATGCGATTAATCCAGTAATTCTTTTTATTGATGAAGCGCACACTATGATAGGGAGTGGTGGTACCGCTGGTCAAAATGATGCTGCAAATTTATTAAAACCAGCACTCGCTCGAGGTGAATTACGTACAATCGCTGCGACAACATGGGCTGAGTATAAAAAGTTTTTTGAAAAAGATGCCGCATTAACTCGTCGTTTTCAGGTTGTTAAAGTTGAAGAGCCAACACCAGAAAAAGCAGTGGCTATGTTACGCGGATTAGTGCCTGTAATGGAACGCCATCACAAAGTATTTATTTCTGAGCAAGCATTAGAGAGCGCTGTTCACTTATCTCATCGCTATATAACAGCAAGACAATTGCCAGATAAAGCGGTTGCATTGCTCGACACTGCTTGTGCGCGTGTTGCCATGAGCCAAGCATCGACCCCCAGTAATATAGAGCAACTTGTCAATAGATTAAGTGAGATTGAAACGCAAGTACAGATGCTAAACCGCGAACAAAAAACGGGGTTAGATCATTCTGAACAATTAGATACGCTAAAAGCTGAGTTAGTTGATATTGAAAAGCAACTTGAGCCATTAAATGAGCAATTTAAATTAGAAAAAGAGATTGTTACAGATCTTAACAAAGCACTCGAATCAATAAACTCCGAAGAGGATGAATCTTCAGCACAGATGCTTGAAAGGTTAAAAGAAAGTAAACATAAACTTGCCTCATACGAGCATAACATGGTGCATTGGCAAGTGGATGAAGAGTTGATTGCACAGGTTATCTCTGATTGGACGGGAATACCCGTAGGGAAAATGCATGAAGATGAAATTCATGGCATTTTAAACCTAGCAAGCCAAATGAAAGAGCGTGTAGTAGGACAAGATCATGCACTTGATTTAATCGCTAAGGTTGTACAAACGTCTCGTGCTCAACTAGCCGATGAAAGTCGACCAAATGGTATTTTCATGCTCGCTGGCCCAAGTGGTGTTGGTAAAACAGAAACAGCCTTATCACTTGCCCAAGAAGTGTATGGCAGCGAAGAAAATGTCACCATTATTAATATGTCTGAATTTAAAGAAGAGCATAAGGTGTCTTTATTGCTCGGCTCACCTCCTGGTTATGTCGGATATGGCGAAGGCGGTATTTTAACCGAAGCAGTAAGAAGGAAGCCCTACAGTGTTGTGCTGTTAGATGAAATGGAAAAAGCGCACCCAGGTGTTCAAGATATTTTTTATCAAGTATTTGATAAAGGTACAATTAAAGATGGTGAAGGGCGTGACATCGATTTTAAAAATACAATTATTATTATGACTTCAAATGTGGGCACAGATACCACAATGAGCTTATTTGAAGATGAAGAGAGTAAACCAAGTATAAAAGGTTTATTAAAAGCATTACAAGACGATTTATTAGGTTCATTTAAACCTGCATTTTTAGGACGGATTAACGTAATTCCTTATATTCCATTGAGTGATAATATACTGACTGAAATCGCAGGGATTCAAATAGATAAAATAATTAAAAGAGTTAAAAAGAATTATGACGCAAAACTCACTTATAAAAGTGATGTTGTTGAGTATATTATTGCTAATTGTCAAAATGCAGGGTCGGGTGCAAGGAATATACATACGATTTTGCAAAATAAAGTATTACCTTTATTATCTGAAGTTTTATTATCTAGCATGGTAGATGGCAACAAAGTTAGTAGTATATTGTTGTTAATTAAAGATAATGAATTTGAAATTGAATTAAATTAAATTTATTTTTAATATAACTGATTAATAAGGTTGTTTCTTTAGTTTTAGGGCATTATAATTTTGGTGTCTTAGGTAACTACATGGAATTTTTGAGACATTGTCTTCATCTAGGGAAAGGAATTCTGAAGACCTTTTCATTGCTGTTATAAAGATAATGATTTCAAAGGAATTTTGGGAAACCAAAGTAAATAATCCAGTATTAATGGATAACATTGTTTAATTAAAAGGAGCATTATCAAATGCAAGCAAATACATATTTAAAATACGGTTCAATCAAAGGCGAAACTACTGCTGAGTCTTTCAAAGATTTAATTACAGTTTTATCACTTGATTGGAACGTAAGCCGTGAAATTAGCTCAGCCACTGGTACAGCGATGGATCGTGAATCTAGCTCTACTCGTTTAGGCGATGTAACAATTACTAAACTTCAAGATAAAGCGTCTCCTGACCTTTTCAAAGAAGCAACTATTGGTAAAGGTTTACCAGCTATTTTCCATATCACTAAACAAGGTGATAAAGTTGAAGAAATCATGAAAATCGAACTAACAGATGCAATGATTTCTAGCTATTCAGTATCAGTACAGAACGATCGTCCAATTGAAACAATCACTATCAGCTACACTGAAATGATGATGACTGTTACACCGACAGACGACAAAAATAACATTACTGCGCCACTTGTATATGGTTACAGCGGTGTTAAAGGTCAACAAATGTAATATTTGTTGTCTAATAATGGCTCTGGGCTTTGCTCAGAGCTTTTTTTGATCTCTAGGATGGGAAAAGCAAGGAATGCAAAAAGCAACACAAGATAAAAACGTAATTCAAATTAGCACCCCTGCTGGTAAAGACGCCCTCTATTTAACTCGTTTTGTCGCCCAAGAGGCAATGTCTGACTTATTTGTTATGTCAGCTAATATGTATACGATTGGCAAGCAAATAGCACATGAAGACTTAGTTGGTAAGCCTGTTTCTATAAAAGTAAAAAATGCTGAGGGTGGCGGCGAACGTTATTACCATGGCATAGTCAGTCATCTTGTTTCAAATGGCAGTCGTACAGCGGATGTCGATGAACAAAAAAATTATATTGACTATCAAGCGACAATAGTTCCTTTTGCGGCGTCAATGCGCAACCGTAAAAATAGTCGTATTTTTCAAAAGAAAACAATTAAAGATATTTTTACAGATTTGTTTGGCCAACACGGTGTTGCCTTTTCAGACAAAACAAGCAAAACCTACCCTAAATACGAATATTGTGTTCAATATCAAGAATCAGATTTTGATTTTATACAACGCTTACTTCAACATGAAGGCATTTTTTACTTCTTTGAACACTCAAACAGCAATCATACACTTGTATTAGCTGACGATGTTACAGCCTACGAAGTGTGTGGAGAGGCAAAGGTAGTTTATTCAACCGGACACCTTAGCGAGTCGCATGTATCACGCTGGCAAGGTGGTTTAAGCATTGCCCCTGGTAGCTTTAAACGTGTTGGGTACGATTTTAAGCAACCCTCAAGATACCCTGATGGAGAGCAAGCAAATCCTGAGTTGCCAACACAATCGGTATCAGAAATATTCGAATATACAGGTGAGTCTGAATGTCACCCTCGTGCAGCAAGTATGGCATCGGTACAGTTAGAGTCATTGCAAAGAGACATGAAATTATCAAGCGGTAAAAGTGATTGTCGTTCTTTTACCGTGGGTAAATTATTTGGTTTTAAAAAACATGAAGATCCTAGATTAGAAGGTAAAACCTTTGTTATAACGTCAATGATGACGTCAATAACGGTGCCTAATCAATCAGGTGGTCAGCAAAGCGCGGCAGACGAGGTTTACTCAAATCACTTTGAATGTGTACCAAAAGAAATACCATACAGAGCACAAATTAATAAAAAGAAGCCTGTAATCAATGGTGTGCAAACGGCAATAGTGACTGGCGACAGTGCTGACGAAATAATGATTGATCAATTTGGTCGCGTTAAAGTGCAGTTTGACTGGGACCGAGAAGGCAAAAAAGATTCGAAAAGTTCATGTTGGATACGTGTTGCTCAAAATTGGGCTGGTAAAAAGTGGGGCGCCTTTTTCTTTCCTCGTGTAGGGCAAGAAGTACTTGTTGATTTTATAAATGGTGACCCAGATCAACCTATTATTAGCGGCGCAATTTATAACGCTGATTTAATGCCTCCGTATGCATTACCCGCTGAAAAAACACAAAGTGGGATTAAAACACGATCAACAAAAGAAGGTGGCGCTGATAACTTCAATGAGCTGCGTTTTGAAGATAAAAAAGGCAGTGAGCTTTTATACATACAAGCTGAAAAAGATAAACAACTATATGTTAAAAACGATCAAAATGATAAAACCGATAACGACCATAATGTTGAAATTGGTAACGATCGAAAAGTAGATATAGCTAACAATGACAGCTTAAAAGTAGCTAAAAACCATATTGCTGATATAGGTGAGAATGATACTTTAAAAGTAGGAAAAAAATTAAATATCGAAGCCGGTGATGAAATTATTATTAAAACAGGATCTGCTCAGATTAAAATGAGTAGCAGTGGTAATATAACTATTGAAGGCACTAATATAAATATTAAAGGTAGTAATATAAAAGTGGATGGCAGTGCCATTACTTTATCTGCCGGTTTAATTAAATTAAATTAATGCAATTATGGAAATAATAAATAGTTTTCAAACAGGTTTGAGAAATGGCATTAATAACAATGGGCATGTTGTATATTGTCGTTATGGGTTGCCTCATTTGATTTGTTTACCAGTTAATAGGCCTGATGATCCATTGCTAAATCCTGCATTAAGTCATTTAAAGGCAATGGATGGCTACTATGCACAACAGTTTTTTGTATACTTACATACCTCGTTAAATAGTGAGGATGTTGTATCAGGGTTATATCAGTATGTAATGCAAAGCCCTGTGGCGCTTTCGGATTATACTAAAAGTGAACTAATTGATGAATTATCTCGCTTAGTTGCACATAATAAATTATTAATTATTCCTTTATACGAATAATAGAATTACTTAAAAATCAGTAATAAGACAAGGAGTCTAAATGGGTAAGCCAGCAGCTACAATTGGTCATATGCATGTGTGTCCTAAAACTACCGGCACAGTTCCGCATGTTGGTGGTCCTGTTGTTCTAGGCTCTAGCAATGTATTAATTGGAAGTATGCCCGCAGCTCGCAAAGGCGACATGATGGTATGTATTGGTCCACCCGATAGCATTAAGTCAGGATCTGGCTCAGTTAAAATTAATGGAAAACCAGCCGCAAGAATGGGTGATGATAGCTCCCATGGTGGAAAAATTGTTGTTGGTAATCCGACTGTATTAATAGGTGGCTAACGTTGCTATCTAATTACTTAAGTAACTATGAAGCTCAATTGCTGGTAATTAGTAATGCGCAGCTTTGCCCGTTTACTTCTGTAGGGCATGTTAAAACACTCAAAAAAAGGCTACTAGAGTTATGTTGGTTAAATGCTAAACGTAATAACTTAAGCCAAGTATTTGTTAAGCCAAATTTAGAGCAGCTAATTGTATTTCAGGAAAGTGGACAGACCCATAATTCTATTTCTCAAGCTTGTATAGAAATAATGGCAAACCTTCCTCAAACCGTAAATATTAAGTTTATCAACTGTGTGCTTAACGAGCCTGAGTTACGCGCGGTTGCAAAGTTAATTATACGTAAAGTTTTATTACAGCAACACAGCCTCAACCTTGTGCCTTTAATTGATATAAGCACTTTGTTTTTAGCTTATAGCACTGAGGATAAAATTTCAGACCAAGCTTTGAGCGCAATTGAAGAGATTTTATTCGTCACAAGTAAATCGAATACCAAAGAACTAATAAATATTTTTGATAATTTAACCAAAAATGGACTTGTTAACTCACCGTTAATGTCTCTTTTTTTACTATCGCTAAGTCTTGAACAAGTTAATGTTGTTAGTAACTATGCAAGCAACATTGTATCTGTTGATCATACTTTGCAAGTATTACTACAAAGTGGGTTTGTAAAGCTTATCCCGCTTGCTAATACTGTGCTGCATCAAGTAAAAAAGCCAGAGCAAATAGTTGCCTTGATTAAACGTATTCTTGGTGAAAAATTAGATGTACTCGTAAACTTTGAAACACAAATGCAAGCGAGAAATGGTAATGAACAAGCCTGTTTAGATTTTCAGCGGCAGTTACAGGCTAACTGGCCAAGCTATGAAAGCCAGATGTCTTCGCTGAGGTTACTTGCAGGCAGAACATTAAATGAGCCATTAAATGCGATAGAGATGTCAGCAATGGATTGTCAAAGCCAAGCGGTATTTAATCTATATACTTATTATCAGTCTGTTGCCGCTAGAAAAGAAAACTCAGGAACATTGTTATGAGTGCTTTTAGCGTATCAATAGATTATTTATCAATGCCTGCGACGACAAGTGTAGATGAATTACTATATGGTGATGTGACTGCCGCCCTAGAAGGGAAAAAATGGCAGTCGTGGGATGTATGTATTTACGATTGCATCGTAAAATCGAAAGAGCTAATTAATAAAGTAGAAGACTTTAATACGCCGCTTGTTTGGCTTTTGCCTGCATTATCTTATCAAAGTGAGCTTAAGCAATTACTTGAAAGCAGTTTAAAGCAGTTATACCCAGATCATGTTGAACACTTATTATTTTATGGTGTAACGAGTGCACATGTCGCAGTTGCTTTAACTAAAAAAAATCGTTGGAAAAAAGTAAATATAATTGCGCTTGATGCAACTTTTAAAGCTGATGCATCAGGGCAATACAGCTACCAAGGTGTTGGCGGAGCATTTGCAACACTTGGGGCAAAAAAAACTGGGTGGTCGCAAGTAAACTACGAAATAACACCCTCAATTGATCTTGTTAAACATAATCAATTAAACGGTATGTTTACTCGAGTGGCTGAGCAAGCTCAGCAGTCTATTGATATTATTTTTGCGCCAGGAAATGGCATTAACCACGACAGTGAAGTGTGGTTAAACGATTTACAGCTGCTCAGTGCGTTAATTAATGAGCAGACACATTATGAGCTGCCTAATTATAAGTTAGGCCAAATTGGTGCGCTGGAAGGCGTTGTTAATTTATATCAATTAACAACGAGTCCCGTTATTGAAAATCATTGCAAACACGCTCTTATGATTTCGCAAGAACAAGCAAAGCACCAAGCAGTAGCATCATACTTATGGATAAGTGAGGAAGCACACAACTAATGCAAAGTAATACAGTTGTTTTACAAGGAAAAAGTTACCCTATTTGCCTCGTTGCTGGTAAAGGTCAAACGCCATCTGGTTATGCTCCTGTAGTAGCTAACACGCCTGAAAGTGCTAAAAAGCAAATTGCTCAAGTTGGCAGTACATTAACAAGCGATGCAACTAAACGTCTCGACGTAATTAACTTGCTCAACACTGCCGGTGTGAAATGTCCTCGTAGTGCCACAGCACGTGAAACTGCCAGTGTACTTTCGCAAGCGTTAGTTGCAGGTACTGTGAGTTGCTATCACCAAAAAGCAAAGTCGGCTATTCAAGTCAGCGATAATACAAATGCTGGCTCAGCAGGTAAAAAATCAGCTAAAAAGGGCGAGTCACCCGCGTCAGGAAAAAGTGCCGCGCAAGCACCGGTAACAAATACGGGGGGGGCAAGCGATTCGACGCCAAGTGAAACACCCATTACTGAGCAAGAATGCCGTTCAGATCCGGTTTCAATGCTATCGGGTGAAGAAATACTGCCGCTAATTGATTTTACTTTAGCAGGCAGTCGCCAATTAATATGGCGACGTTTGTACCGCTCATCCCATGCCGATGTGTGCAGTGTTATGGGAAATGGTTGGCGCCACGATTTTATGGCAAGCCTTACAGAGCATTATTTGCCGCCGCCAAAAGTGGGCCCTAAGCAAAAAGGGACTTACTGGTTAGAGTACCAAGATGAGCACGGCGCTAAACACCGCTTTGAAAAAGTAAAGCCTGGGCAATCGAGCTATCAGTTAAGCAGTAACCTTGCGCTACATTATCAAACTAATGGTAAGCAAGTCCTCGTTACGCCAGACGATCAACACTTGACCTTTAAAGCCGGTGAAAATTCATGGTTACTTGAAAAAATAATCAATGAAAAAGGCCAAAGTATTGGTTTTTATTACGATGCTAAAGAGCGCATAAATCGTATAGAAGTAAACAAAGCACGTGGCTGTATTATTAGTTACAACCAACAGGGTTTACTAAGTAAAATTGCGGCTTACCACACAGATAAAAATAATAAACAGCAGCTTATATACCCTGTACTTGCAAGCTATGAATATGACGAAAACAACAACCTTATTCAAGCAACTAATCAGCAAAACGAAACTGAGCGTTACGCCTACAACGCCGCTAATTTATTAACAAAGCGTACCCGAGCCAGTGGCTTTAGCCACCATTTTGAGTGGGATAGCTACTCACCCAGCGCTAAATGTATAAAACAGTGGGGCGATAACAATACCTATACTTACCAGTTTGAATATAACTTAGAGGCTGGTGAAACAACCTGTATAGATTCTCGCGGCCACAAAGAGCACTTTGTACATAACGCACAAGGTAAGCTGGTAAAACATACCGACCCTAACGGCAACGTATGGCAATATACATACAATGCGCAAGGGCAAAAGCTCAGTGAAATAAAGCCCGACAGCAGCACAACGCGCTATAGCTATACACCTTTCGGCCAATTAGAAACAATAACGCAGCCAGATGGTAGCCAAACCCATTTTGCTTACAACCAACTTGGGCAACGTGTATTAACTACCTTACCTGATGGCCAAACCATTACGCGTAAATACAGTGTGGCTGGCTTATTACAAAGCGAAACCTTTGGCGATGGCCGCACCACATTATACAGCTACGATAAGCTCGGCCAGTTAACCCAGCATATTAATAAAAATGGTCAAATCACCAAATTTATTTGGAACGAGCAAGGCGAGCTGTTAGCCAAACACCACAACGATGAGCTAATACGTTACAGCTACGACAATTTAGGCCGCGTAAATGCCACACTTAATAACGCAGGCTTACTCACTCAATATAAATACAATGAGCACGGCCAGCTTATACAAACAATTGCCTTTGATGAAAACAAGCCTGAAAATAAACAGCATCAATATTTTAGTTACGACGAAGCAGGGCGGTTAATTAGCTCGCAAAACAGCAAAGGCGACACCACAGAGCAACACTTTGAAGGGCTAAGCCAACCGCATTGTGTCATTCAGCCCGATGGCAGCGCACTGCATTTAACCTACGACAAAGAGCGAAACTTAACGGCCATTGAGCGAAGCGACGGCCACGTATACCGGATAAGTTACGACGCTAACGAAAATCCAACGCAAGTAACGGGGTTTGATGGCACGCTACAGCAGTATAAATACGATGCCTGTAACCGTTTAGCCTCAGTAACGCAAAGTAACAAACGCCACGTAAAAATAGAGCGCGACAGCCTAGGCCGTGTAACTGCGCAGCATGCAAGCCTTGCAAGCGACGCTCATATTGTTAATAACGCCAATTATTACAGCTACACAAAGCAAGGTAAAATAGCGCGTGCACATAATGCGCAATCAACACTTAAACAAACGTTTGATAAAGGCGGGCGATTACTGCGCGCCGAGCAAGTACATAATCAGCAACAAGCGCATACATTACAATATAGTTACGACGAATACGGCAGAAGGCAAACCCTGACACTGCCAGATTCAACCACGCTTAAATACAGCTACAACCAGTTTGGCCAGCTAAGTGGTATTAACTTACTGCAAACCAATAGCAAAGAGGTTGAGCTCGCACAGTCGCTTGTAACCTTAAGTTACGACAGCCAAGGTAATATTAAAACCCAGCAGTTTGGTAACAGCATAACCCTTACTCAACAGTTTGATGTATTTAACCGCTTAAAGCAGCAACAGCTTACACACCCAGCGCAAGCATTATTTGATACCTGTACGTACAATTACGACAGCGTAAACCAGCTGATTGCCCGTAAAAATGAAGGTGTAAGCAACCAAAACATTAATTTTGAATACAACAGCTTGGGGCAGTTAATACAACAAACACTGGCAAGCTCACGTGCTGATACAACCACACACTACCAGTGGGATAGCTTTGGTAACCCGCAAAGCCAAACTGTTCAATCAAACACAAACGATGCAGACACTAGCGGTACAGAAGCTAGTGATACAGCTAACGGCGAGCAAAGTACAAAACTTGATGCAGCCAGTAATGAGCATACAGCCAGCTCTTCTATTGATTTAACGCGCTCCACCCATAACGAATACAGCGATTTAGCGCCAAATAGTAATGAAAATAGTAGTAATGCTGACTCTGTAGTAAACAATGAAAGCACTAACAACACGATAATAAACAGTGCTACCGACGCCGACCGCCTAACACACTTTGGCGACAGCGACTTTTACTACGACGAATTTGGTAACCAAATACGCGAAACCGGCAAAGGCATAAAAACCCGCCGCGAATACAACGCGTTTAACCAGTTAAGCTGTTTTAACAACAACGGCACGCTTACGCAATACGACTACGACCCTCTCGGGCGCCGTATCGCCAAGCACACCGAACACGGTAAAATTGACTACATTTGGGATAACGATCAGTTAATCGGCGAATGCCAAAATGGTGAATATACCTGGTATATCAACCTGCCAAATCAATTTCACCCAGTAGCACTGATTAAAAAAGGCGAGGTTTACTATTACCACCTAGACCAACTGAATACCCCGCGTTTTGTAACAAACAACAAAACAGAAGTCGTGTGGGAAAACCAAGCCGATGTGTATGGTTATGAGGAGCCAGAAGCCGAGCCTGACTTTAATAAAGAAAGCAGCTTCACTCAGCCAATCCGTTTTCAGGGGCAGTATTTAGACGAGGAAAGTGGCCTACACTATAACCGCTACCGCTATTATAGTCCTAAACAGCAACGTTTTATAAACCAAGACCCGATAGGGTTGGTGGGTGGCATAAACCACTATCAATATGCGCCGAACCCGGTTAATTGGGTGGATCCGTTTGGGTTGTTGTGTAAAGAAGGGCAAGCAAAAGTAAAAGCAGCCCTTGATGCTAATTCAGCTATTCCATTAGAATTAAAAGAAAAATAATAGCACTTACTAAATTAAAAGATTCAGGTTATACCGCAGATGAAATGATTGGACATATTAATAACAATACTGTTGATGAAATGCTTAAATCGGTCGTGATATCACCTTCAGTGCTAAATAAGGAGAATTTATTAGGTAAAGGAGCATTTAAAGAAGCTTATATTATTGATAATGATACCGTCTTCTTAACACCAATAAAACAAGTTCATCATAATAAACCTCACTCAATGGATGATTTAAGGCAGGAAGCTTTTTTATTAGATTATCTTGAGAAACAGCATAATATACCGGTGTTAAAAATATATGGTGAGAAATCCCTAAAGCATGCCGATGGAAGTGATGTAAAGGGGTTGGTTGCAGAAAGAAAACTATTTAATGGTAAAGATGTTCAAAGTATTAGGAAAGGGAATAACCCTCAAGGTTTAACAATGGATGATGTCAGAAATTCAATTACACCTGATACTTTAAAAGAATTAGAAAGGATTCAGGATATTATTAATAAAGATGATCTCGTGATTCAAGATTTACAAATAATGTATGGTCGAGATGGTCGACCAGTTATTGCGGATCCATTGGATGCCTATGCTGGTAAATATGCAACAGAGAAAGGACTTAAAAGTACAAAAACAGCTATCAGACAAAATATAGATATGGTTAAAAACCTACTAGGTAAAAGTTAAGGATTATACCGATGAGAGATGAAGAATATCGTGATGGACTTACAGAAAATAAAAGAGTGGTTGATGCTTTAAAAAAACATAATATAGTAAAAATCGTTCAAGCGTATAGTCCAGGGGTTCTAGATCTATGGTTGGAAGAACATAAGGTTCCAGTAGATGAGATATTTAATTACTTATCTGGAGCTTTACTATTCCATTTAGATAATGGTGATGTTGTTGGTTTTGCTGGTGATACACTCAAGTGCTCAGTTGTCTCTTGGTTTGATACTTATAATGGTCAAGAGGATGATACTAACTATTATGATAGGGATTGGTATTCTTATATGGATAGTGCTGATTCTGAGTATTCTTCTATCAATAATTGGTCTCATATGATAAATGAGAAAATTATTTCGGTAACAGTATTAGTTATCGACCAAGGTGAAAAGAAATACTTTAATGACTCACTACAAAGGCTTGTTATTTTAGAGACTAAAAAAGGAGATATGGTTTTATCCTATATGCTCTTTGATCTGTTAGGAGGGCCTTCATTCCCTTTCACTAGAAAAGCTGATATACCATGTGATATTTGGAATAAGGCTAAAATTGTACAACTATAAAATAACATAGGCACTCATTGTAAATCTATATTACATAAATAAACTAGACAGCCACTCTATTTTTTTTCAGTTTGGCGAACTAAGTACTAAGCTTTTATCAGTATAAAAAGTGAGCAGGTGCCTTATGGCAATCGCAAGAAAGCGTCAAGTAAGTTTGGTTGATACAAAGTACTACCACTGTATTTCACGCTGTGTACGCCGTGAGAAGTAAATAGGGTCAAAAGTAAATAGGGTCAAATCTTGACTTCATACATTTACTTTCATTATGTTGAATTTAGAAAAACAAAGAAAATAACAAATACACCCACTTTATATAGTGGGTGTTAATTTACTACTAACACGTTGTACTTAAAAAACATAACACAAAAGAAAAGGACACTTCGATGCCAGCAATGAAATTAATCCAATCTGTAGGGATGGGCGGCGCAAATAAGCCAGACGATATCAAGGCAGTGCAAAACGCTTTAAATTCACTTCTTTCCCTCATAGCGCCTACTAGAAAACTTACTGTAGACGGTCGTTTAGGCTCACGCCCTGAAAACTCTAAAACAGTAGCGGCTATAAAGCTCTTTCAAAGTAAAGTGGTAAATATGGTACGCCCTGATGGAAAAATAGATCCAAATGGCCGCACCCATAGAAAAATCAATGAAAAGCTGGCGAGTGCTGTAACAGCTGCGATTGTTCCAATATCTGGCAATTTAAAAGTAACATTAAAACAAAATATGAAGAAATATGAAGGTAATATTCCTCATATGTATTTAGACACAAAGGGCAAAGTAACAGTTGGCGTTGGTCATTTATTAAAAGATGTTGAAGCGGCAAAAAAAGTACCTTTTACCTTTCGTGATACGGGTGCCATTGCCTCGGTAAAACAAATTGAAGATGAATTTAAACTAATTAAATCAAAGCCTTTTGGGAGTCAAGCGGCTCCTTTTTATAAGCCTTTCACTAAATTGGTCATTACAGAGGCCGTAAGGGAAGCTCAAGTTGAACAGCATATAAAAACATTTGAAAGTGAGCTTAAAATTATTTACGGTGCGTCAGAATTTTCAAGTTACCCTAACGATGTAAAATTAGCGCTATTTGATATGATTTTTAATTTAGGTATGCCTGAGCTTAAAGACGAGTTTCCAAATTTTAATAAACATATGAAAGTATGTGATTTCAAACAAGCAGCCATTGAATCAAATAGAAAAGATGTATCAGCTGAGCGTAATACTTATGTCCGCAACCTATTCAAGAGTGCCAAATGATAAAAAAAACGACTTTACTTATATGTATTAGTATCTCTAGTACAGCATGTGCAAATATAAAAGAAAATAAAATAGCTCCAACATATAGTTTAGAGAATAAAACTAATGGGTATTTTATGGAACCGGAAGTGTTGGAAACGCCGGAGCAGGTTAATGCTTTATTTAGTAAAAACTGGTTTTATTCCTATGAGGTTGTTTTAGGTAGTAAGCCAGCTATTAAAGTTGATAGTTGCAAAGTTTTATCTAAAGCATTGCAAGAGGGCTATAAATCAGCAGATTATAAAGAGCATGTCGCGTTAATTGCTACTAATAAAATTTGTTCCACATGGGTTGATATGGGGAAATTGAAGCCTTCAAAAGAAAGCTTTTTAAGTTCATTTAAGCACAGTTTAGCATTGCCTAAACAGATGCCGCCTGAGTTGTCTTTAATTATCTCGAACGATGACGAGCGCCGTTTAGCAAAAGCGAGTAGCTGGGACGAAATGAGCCACATTAAAAAAGTGGAACCTGTAAATGATGACCAAGCTATTTATTACGACAACAGTGGTGGTATTCAAAGGTTAACGATAATGGCCAAGGGTGACTATAACCATGATGGTATTGAGGACATAGTTCTGCATATGGCAAATGCAGTCGAACGTGGTAGTTATTCTTCTTCTTATAGTTATATTGTGACACGACTAGCCGCCGATGCACCATATACGTTAATCAAGCAGTTTTAATCACTTAAAAATATAACAATGACACCCATCTTAATTTTTGTTTGGTTAAGTTGGGTATGTGGTTTAGTTTTTACAAGGTA